>DASUCH010000044.1:0-2026 GCA_035762785.1 Nitrososphaeraceae archaeon
ATTGATTATTCTCTAAATACTCATATACACGATATATACTTCCAGGATTAAAGTGAGAATGGTAATTCCATTTTAATGGATCGAGTGTTACCTCTATAAACTTGCTATTGTTTAAAAAATCTTTATGGCTCGATGATGACAAAAGAATATTATAAATAAATTCGCCTACCAATACTTGGTTAGGCTTTGCAACAGATGCAATCTTTACAGCCATACTTATACTAGAACCAATTATATCTATGTGGGCTTTTTCTAAACTCTTTCCATAAAGCACTACTAAAGCATCGCCATAAGCTAATCCTATTCTTACTTTAATTTCAGGTAATTCATTTGCCTTAAATGCAGGATTAATAACTTCTTTCATAATTTCTAATATCGCTCTTGAACAACTCAATGCATTTTTACATGCTTTTGCCTGATCATATCCTGCAGGAAACAACACAATAACAGCGTCACCTTCATATTTGAAGACATATCCACCATAACCTGATGCGGCAATACTTATTTCTTGAGCAAAGGTTTGTATCATTAATGCAAATTTATTCTCTGGTAAAGAGAGGCTCATTTGTGTTGAGTTATTGATATCTATAAACAGAATCACGAGATTTGTTTTGCTGTTTACATGTCTTCTAAGTAATTTTTTGGATTCATCTGTGGACATGTTAAGCTGGATACCATTGCTCAAGGTTTTATTTACCCTAGCATGAATCTGTTTCATTAAAGGCAGGTTGGTAAAACTCATAGCTCCTCTCTACCATTAATTAAGCAACCGTTTCCTGTGAAATTATTAACTTCAATCTGGCATAGGCTTTCAATTTTGCTTTTATCATAAAAAGTATGACCGATCTCCTAAATAAAAGGTGTTACTTTACGAATTAATAATAATATAATAATAATAGAAATATCAAGAATTACTATACATATATACATCGATAATCTGTAGAGGTAGATTATCTTTATTTGCTAATTCTTTTATACTTGTGATTTCGCAACATTATGTATAGTAGCATAAGTATAAAACTATTTCTTGCTGACACTTGAGCTGAGCTGCCAGTAATAACCGCTACTTTTTCACTCAACTTTATTAGATATTTCTCATAAAACAATTAAATAATATTGGTATAGGATTATTAAGTTATATATCTAGACATATTTATTATTGACAAAATAAACTTAAAGATAATGTAAAAACTCCATTAGATGAAATTGACTTCAAATTATCGTATTTCTTGCTAAAAATAGAATTTATCACCATTGATATTAGATATTGATATAGTCTCAAAATAATTACAATAACAATATTATCATTGTTTCATAGAAGAAAAATATAATAAGAAATAGAAATTAGCTAATAATGAGTAATTAACCAATAAATAACATTGAAAACTTTTATTTTGCACGGAAGCAAAATATGATTAAAATTTGAAAAAAGATGCTGATTCCGATCTAGTCATTTCCACTGTTCTGCTACCATGTATTTCATACAAGGTCGGAATCAGTCATCTTATTATCTATATCTAATACTAATTATGAAGATGAATGCGGTGAGGATTTGATCTTAAGGTTAAAAAGATTGTAATGCCAAAATCATAAGATGTAGTAACATATGAAGAAAGCGGCCTCTCCTGATTGATTTTATATATATATCACACTTTTTGATACACTTTACATCAGTACTTGTTTAACTTTTCTTCCTATTCTCTTCTTCCTTTTTTCTTTGTAACATGCTCTTTTTCTAACCTATGCCGCCACAGAATTATGTTATTATATGCATTTCCACCTGCAAGAATATTATTTGTATCTAGTGGTTATTTTAGAATCTTTAGTGTATCGTCATAATCATTAGTAATTCCATCAAGATAATCATTCAGATTTTTATTTAAATCGGTGATGGAATATTTATTGATAGTGAAAGAGATAGTTCATAGAATTCTGAATCACTTCTTACTGGTGCATGAATGAACAATATCAGTGATATAATCATCAGTTTATACATCACCTTCATCTACTCTCAAATTAGAAGGAT
>DASUCH010000045.1:0-13676 GCA_035762785.1 Nitrososphaeraceae archaeon
CAAGTTTAAAAATAGAAAAGATCTTAGTAATTTTGTAAAAAAAGATTTATCAATGCCTTATGTAGAAAGAACAAATACACATATTGTATTCATAACAGTAAAGGAGGATTTCCGAATACTATAGATAGCGATTTAAAATTAGATCATTTTAAACTGACCTCCTCTTATATGGCGATTTATCTCCAGTAATTCAAATTAGTAATTTGGTGACTAGGGTTAGGGAGAAAATTATTGTCTTATCAAGTCATTCAAATTACCTAATGCTAGAATACAATGAAAATTTTTTTCTTATATCCCACAATGCTACATGCATCATTTGGTTTATTTAAATTAGATTAAATCAAATTTCTAAAACCATGTATTGTAGACTTACACTCTTTAATAATTAATAATTAAAGTTTGGTATGATGAATAAACATCGGAAGCTAACATACCATAGATTCTTGAAGAAATTTAATGTTGTAAGACATTATATTGACGTAAAAATAAATCTATAAAAATATTTTAATGTGTCTCTCATCTCAAAAATTTATAATTTTCTTATATAAATTTTGGGAACTGAATTTTTTTAGTCAAATTGTCATTGACTACAGTACCTAATTTGTAATACCAAGGAATTAATACCATTGTTCTTAGTGACGAAGAGGGAAATATGATAATAGATGGAAATATTCTAATTTTCTTATGAATATTTCCCAGATATATCCATAACATATGATGTTAGTTTTGATTTACGAATTCAAAATAGAAATCAAAATAAGTTTTCAAATATGTTTGAAATAAAGGTTTCACACTTTGATTTTAACAACTGATAGGATTACTAAATTACATGGTATGTTCTTTTTTCTGATGTTCACCTAATTTATCTAAACTATCAAAGGTCTGTTTGCAAAGGTCACATATTAAAGGATTTAAATTGGTATCATCATAATCTACGCCAGGTTCTCCTTGATCCATAATACATATAACACAATATTATATATTAAAGCTACTATACACTTTCAATAAATCTTTAGGCATTTAAAGGTAAAAAAATAAATATTTTGCTTTTTGCTTTTATATAATACTTTTTCTCCTTTTCAAGATTTTAAAGAATCAAATATTATACATTTTCTATATATAGATGTATATTTAACTAGCAAAAGTAAAAACGATTGAATAAGGCTTATAAATTTTACAAATAAACTACTTTAATTTAAATAATATTTAACAATATAATAATAAAGACTTGGCTTAATGTTATAAATATGAGTAACAAAAAATAGTATAAATTAGATTAAGGTTATTGAAAATTCTAACTAATTTAATTTTAACTTCATTGAGGTAATTGAATACTCTCTATAGTCTTGTTAATAATTATGTTTATATATTATAAACAAATAATTTCTATGACATTTACATTGTATTTGTGCTTTAATCTCCAATTAAGTTGGCCGATAGGAAGTCATAGGTAAATTCTATTAGGCTTACTAAAGGAACATAAGCTGATTGACTTACTACTATGAAGAGTTACGTTTATTCATCGATTTGAGTGGATTTGATTGGGTAATAATAATCACAAAATCAATATTATAATTCAGAATCCATACTGAATATAATCCTTTTATCGTATTTCTGTATTTATTTTTTTTATTAAGTCTTCTATAGTTATTGGTTTTTTGATAATACACTCTGAATATGCTTTGACTAAATGATAATCCACATCGTATGCAGATAAAAAACATATCTTTATTTTTTTATCTTTCTCTCTAATTTTTTCATATAATTCAATACCATCCATATCTGGTATTTTTATGTCTAAAAGTGCCAAATCGTAAAAATTTGATTTGAAATTGATTAAGGCTGTAAGTGAACTTGTATATACATCAACTGAAAAACCACTTGATTCTAATCCTAGACTAAACGCTAAAGCTATATCATCTTCATCATCCACGAGCAAAATTTTTTTTTTTTCGCTCATTATTGTATTATGTTTAATAATCCATTCTTCTTTATTTATCTATACTGTTATATGATGACTTATTATTATTGAATAATGGTAAAGTAAAATTAAAAACAGCTCCACTCTTCCCATTTTTAATATTATTTTCAGCCCATATCTTACCACCATGTACTTCTACAATATTTTTAGAGATATACAAGCCTAAACCTAAGCCATCAAAAGATTTTGTAATAAATTTTGAGAATATTTTAGGTAATATTGCTGGATCTATACCGTCACCAGTATCCTTTACAGTCACTAGAGCATAGAAATTATTGTTATTATCCTCATTCATTTCAGTAGAAACAATTATTTCACCATCTTTAGTAAATTTAATAGCGTTACTTAGAAGGTTAGAAATTACTCCGACAATTCTTTCTTTATCAGCTTTTACTGATAAAGATTCTTTAGATGGATAAAAAAGTAACTTGACTTTGTAATTTTCCTTTCCGATAATAGATTTATGATCCTCTATAATATTTGAAATTACTTGGTTAAGATCGAATATTTCCTTGTTTAAGATTAATGAGTGGCTTTCAATTTTAGCAACATCCAAAATATCGTTAGAAAGCCTTTGGAGTCTAAGAGAATTTCGATTTATTGCTGGCGTGAATTCTTTTTGTCTTTCTGGATATCTTTGCAATAGCTGTGAAAATGTTAGAATAGCTTGAATAGGTGTCTTTATCTCATGGCTTGCGACGTTGATAAATTCTTTTTGCATTTTATCATGAACTTTTAATTCTTCATTGGCCTGTGCAATTTCCTGATTTGATAATGAAAGTTGTTTATTTGATTCGCGTAATTCTTTTGTTCTTTTCTTGACTTCATTATTAAGAACTATATTCCATTTTATTAGAAACATTATTAGCGTAGTGATTGCTGCAACTGTACCAACAATTAAAGTAAACATTTGTAATTTCTCTCCAAACAAGACATTGTTAATTTCTGAATAAATTGTATCTGTAGGAGTGACTATCTGGACAAAATATGAAGGTTTATCATTGATGACTACAGGATAATTGGTGGTGATTCTTTCACCTCTTCCATAATCATATATTGCATTACCTGGAATACCTCTTAAAAGATTTTGTGTAAGATTTATTAAGATAGGATTATAGTTAATAAAAGTTTGCACTTTTTCTCCAAAAAAGTTCTGTGCAAGTAGAGATTTATCTGCACCTACCGCAAGTAATGTACCTTTCTTATCATATATAACTAAGAATTGAGAATTAATATCATGAATATTTCCATATAGCGAGAAAAAAGGTTCAGTAGGTATTGTTACTCCTATAATTCCGAGATATTTTCCACTATCACTATTTATTATTGGAACGGTTAATACCATCCTGAAAATACCATCTATCCCTGTAATTCCCTCAGAAAAAACGGGTTTTAGAGTATCTCTTGTCTCTTGTATATAATCTCGGAATGACATATTTATATTAACAAAACTTCTTTGTCCTTCCGATACAATATGAGTTGTCATTATGTTCTCTTCATCAACAATAAACAGCCCGTCAACTTTGGTAACATCATTAACTTGAGAAAATTTATCTTTAAGAATTTGAAGGATTTTATCTCCATATAATTCACCTTGTTGAAAATGAGGAGAATCTGCGATTCCCTGAAGGATTGACATTATCAACTTTAGGTCTGATCCTATATGCTGGGAAATAATTTGTGTAGATTCTATCTGGCGGTCTTTATACTCCGTAAAAATACTATCCTTAATATTTCGTTCTGTTATATTCTGTTGATAAAAAAATAAACCAAATGAAGAAATTATTATAGCTATTACAGATAAAATTCCTATTTCCTTTCTCTTTCTAGAAAAGAAATCATCCTCATTTGTTATTACGTATTACGCCTCCCTTTTGCTCTTATTTCTCAATAGTATTTTAAATCCCCTTTCTTCACTCTTTACTAATTAGCTGTGGATATTTCATATCTCTCTGGTATAACAATTTTTTTGCTAATTATACCATCTTTAAGTGTATTTAGTTTGGTCTTTACGGTATCAGGAACTATATTCTCTAACCCATAGAATGGTGCTAAATAGACTATCCCGTTACCGGGCGCGCCCTTATAAGGTTCTAAGCCAGGTTTGAATATTGTTCCAGTAAAGTTACTATTTTGAATCATTTTAATAGCTTGATCAAATGCCTTTTCTTCATCCAATACGAATGATGTAAGAATAGTATTAGGTGCGAGTTTATACTGATCAGAGACAGAACCAAAGGCAAATATTTTTTTTTCTTTAGCTGCTTCTATTACTCCTGCGCCAGATGTATCTGCTACTTGTAATATAAAATCAGCGCCTGAATTTATCTGAGATAGGGCAGCCTCTTTTCCTTTAGAGGGACTGTCCCATTCATCCAAGTAGGTTGATAATACTTTTGTCTTTGTACTAATATCTCTAGCTCCCTGTTTGTAGCCTTCAAAGATATTTATTAAATTAGGATATTTTTCACCTCCAACGAATCCAATAACTCCTGTCTTTGACATCATGGCCGCAAGTGCACCCAAAAGATATGTACCTTCGTGTTGCATAGGAAAAATAGAAGCTACATTGGAGGCATTAGCTAGTCCTGTAAATATTATAAACTTAGTATCAGGGTAATTTTTACCTACTTTGATAGCAGGTTTACCCCACTCAAATCCATGAGCAATAATTAGACGATAACCATCTTGTGCATATTGTGTTAATTTAGTTTCTATTTCTGGAATAGCAACATTTTCTTCAAAATCCATATGGTAGCCATATTTTCTCTCTACTGCTCGTGCAGCATTATATCCAAATGCACCCCAACCTGCATCACTAAAGAGTCCATCCGTCACAAAGATAATTTTTAGATCTGTTATATTAGAATCATTTAAGCTAGAAGTTAGTCTGGCGGGTAATGATGTTACTGGAAGGGTTGCTGTTTTTTCATTAATATCTTTATCAGCAAAAGCAGAGTAATTTGAACTGAATCCTGTAAATCCAATAATTAATGCAATTCCCATTATTATCATAATACCACGATTTTGAGAGTCCAATTAGTTAAACAACTAATGCTATTACTCTACTACTATCAATTAAATTTTTTCCTGGAAAGTGATCATAGAATAGAGAAGGTTGTTCTTATCATCAAACTACAAGTCAGTAGATAAAACCTCTTTTTCATGTTGAGGTTTAATCTTTGCTTAGTCTCCTCTTTATATGGTCAATAGGGTTAAAGGATTTTATTCTTTGGTACAGTCTAATAGGTTTTACTTTCAAGATTCCATACAAAATGGTAATTTACCACTGTGTTTCATGCTATATTCGTTTAAAAGAAATTTTTGTATTTTATCAGATTTTTGTGTAGTAGCATAGCTAAATCGTGTCGCCTTGCCTAAACAAGAATCTGATAGAGACTCTAATAATGATTTTCTTAGGTTATAACTGCTTCCAATAAAAAGAATTTTCATACTTGCATGCATTTTATAAACACCTTCTGATTCAGGTATCTCACTAATAGTTGGCTTATCAAAATTAATCCAAGGAGACCACTTCAATTCATCTACAGTATAATCATTATTCATAATTTAAAATAACTTTGTTGTTATATAATACATTATGATTAGATAACTCTTTCAACATTTTTTACTAATTAATCTAATGAATAGCAACTTTCAACGGCATTTATCACGTATGCAATATTTAGTCGACCTATTATAGATTTACAATAAAGAAAAATACTATAAATATTAAATACATCTTAACCAATGAAATTTCTGTTTCTTATCTGCAAGCAAGCTCAAGATAGTTTCTGAAATTATAAATCTTAAATAATATCCTCATTATCTACAAATAAGATTATAAAATATAATTAAGTTCTTTTAGTGTCTACTACAGATCACTTCAATTAATACTCTGAATTTTAAAATATGACATTTTGTACTTTAGTATTGAAAGAGAGAAGGAGGTAAAGGTAGTGTGAGAATTACTGAGTGTAGAAGTGAATTTCTCTATAAGAGTTATAATCACTTCCACTATTTCCGTGTCCTGTTATTCTTACTTTATTGCTTTGTATATTCAAGTCTGAAAGGTCATACTCTATTAAAGATCCTTGTGGTCTATTTGCTTGGTTGATAAATTGTTTTCCATTAATTTCAAACATATATGCCTTGTCATAATGATATCCTGTTAGTCCTACTTTAGTTATAGGATAAACATTATTGAATGTAAATTCAATCCATTGCCCATCACCGTTTGCTGACCACCTGGTAGCAAAATCTCCATCTGCAGCCTTTGAGGCTTCCTTACCAGACTCTTGTGCTGATGCTACTATGGTAATTGGAGTTAGTTTATTTGAAGAAGGTGGTGGAGGTGAAGGATTTGTTGATCCACCATCAAATTTGTTAAAGTACGCTAATCCACTCGTTACAACTGTACCCGAATTGAGATTGGCAATTTCGCTAGTTGTTAAAGCCCGATTCCAGATTCCAACTTCATCTATATTACCAGTAAATAAATCGTCATCAATAATACGAGAATCAGATCCTATTCTTAAAGGATGATTTCCAGCTTCAGGTACACTGGATGTAGAAGTTGTTGCAACCTGAATCCCATCTATATAAAGTCTCACAATAGAACCATCAAAGGTAACTACACCATGATGCCATTGTCCATCATTATAAGTTTTTGAAGATGGAGATGTAGCATATCTGTCCGAACCACTAGAAGTTTCAAACCCTCCTCTTAATAGTTCAGATGATGTCATCCATAAACCATAGTTCATATTGTTACCAGTGGAGTCAGTTCCAAGTCCTCCTTTATTCACTATAAGCCCATTATCACCAAGGTTAATTGATGTCTTAAACCATGCAGCTACACTAAATTTTGTAAGTTTTAATTCTTGGGCATTTGGTATTGTTACAACATCATTTGGATCATTAACATCAAGGAATGGTTCATAGTGATATCCTGAAGATGGTGGTGGTGGTGGAGGTAAAGGAGAAGGAGGTTGTGCTCCAGATTTGCTAATAGTAAACTGGTCCAATACTCCTCCTTCATTGCTGATAAATTTGCCTATAAGATTAGTTCCATTATTTTGGATATCTATATTTAAATGTCCAAATCTATTTGATTGTTGAAATGCCATAAACGATTTTTGACTACTCAGGGAGTGAAAGTTTACACCTCCCGTCCCTACAAGGGCATATATTTCCCCGGCAGGGTCATTATAATTATTTCTATTAGTGTCTGTAATTGTAGGATTTGATTTACTGTTTGGGTTAAATTTTATTGGATAAGATCTTTGATAATCATGGGTATGACCTTCTAAGACAATGTCTACCCCATATTGATCGAAAATAGGGTGATAAATATCTCTAAGACTTGTTTCCCCAGAACATGAAGAACAACTGCTTGGAGAAGAATACATGGGTTTATGAAAATAAACAATAATCCAATCGATCTTGGGATTTGCAGCAGCAGCAGCTAAATCATTTTTTACAAATACGTTTTGAGAAGAACCTGTGCTGTATGAAATTTCAGTTGCCATAGATAAAAAGTGAACGTTATGAATGTTAAAAGAATAAACTTGGCCAAATTGTCTAGTAAGAGAAAATGAGTTTATATAAGTATCAAAATCTTCAGAATCACTATTTTCATGATTACCTATACTTATTTGCATATTATTCGCATTCGGATTATTTTGTAGATCATAGATAGGCTGAATTGCCTCAAGCCAACAATCAGCTGATGACTCGTAAGAATAATCTCCTAATCCCAATATAAGTTCGGGATTTTGAATTTTAATGGAATTAACGGTCTTGTCAGTATTAGAGTTACAACCCCAGTCACCTGCTGCAGCGATGTTAAAGTTAGGAATAGTTGTCTGTGCATGAATTACATCTATATGATTAATATTTACCAACACAAGAAATGAAAATATTGTAATTAGAGTACCATATCCACATGTATACTTACATTTCATTACGTCTGAATTGAAGTTCTATTATTTATGAAGAAAGTAGTACAAGAACTAAAGAATAGATAAGATGATTTGTTACATATAATTATAAGTATTATAAATCTAATAAAAAGTTGAAGATATTTCACAAAAAATAAAATATTATTATTAACTTGGTTTACAGAAAAATTAGGTTTATTGTATTATTTGAATTAGTCTAATGTTTAGTGGTCTTCTAATGGACACTGAATTGTTATAGGTACTGGAGCGGTATTTTTCTCATTATCCATCCTATAATTAAGGTTTGAATCATCAAAGAAAACTATGGTATGTTCACCAGGCAGACTAGGTTCTGCAAAAGTATCTTCATTAAATCCACCAGTATTATTGGTCGCAAAATATCCGTTATGAAGAGGATTTAATTGGGGGTCAAACATTACCCACGATACATTTGAATTTGGGAAAAAACCGTTTGCATTGATATTGATATTTATTCCTTCCTCTGGACCACAAGATGAAGAAATGACAACCTTGGATTCGGCAAATACGTTGACCATGGGAAAATACAAGTTAAAGGAAAGAACAGATAAAATCAATGAGGATAATAATACCATCATTAAATACGTCAATTTCATACTAGAAATTTGAATTACTAGTTAATATAGTTATAGATATATTGTATTCTTTATTCTACTTCTTGTATTATGAGTTTTTTGAAGGTAACATTTTGGTCTTATTCAATACATAAAAAGAGATGGAGGCAAAAATGGATATCCTGATGGTGTGGGAGTACATTATTATATAGAAAATCTATTGTAGAGTAATTAACTTTAAATTAGGATTCAATAGTCAAAATTAAAAACCTAAACCTTTAATATTCATATACTTGATGAGATGAGTTTTTTCCAGATATTTGATATAGATGTAGGAAACATATTTTAACAGATAGTTTGTTCAGATAACAAATAATTGGTAACGTACAAAATGATATATGTTTTAAATGGTTTATTCTTATCATTTACTAACATTATTTCATTTATTAAATTCAAAACTTTAATACTACCATATAGATTTTAATTAAATGAACAGTTTAATAACCATATTTTTAGCTCTGGCCTTATCATTATTGCTAGTAAATAATACTCACATAACAATACAACAAACCAATGCACAAGATAATACCTCATCAGTTGGAACACTGAAAAGCAATGAAAATTTAAATTCAGAAATGAAAACTTACATTCTGATATTTGGTCAAAGAACAGTAGGAAACGTTGATAATTCTACAAAAATCGTATCTTCCATTGTAGGCCAGAACTTAATAAAAATAGAAGAAGAATTTTTAGAAGAAATTAGTATGGCCCCATCCCAGCAATTAGAGGAACAAGTTCAGAAATTAATAAATGATGGTAGAGAGGGAAAGCAATGTGGAATTAATCTCACAACTCAAGAGGGTCAAAAGATTCTAGTAGATTGTATTTCTTCCGGAAATACATTAATATGGTATATACACCCAAGCAAGTCATAATTAGAATTTTTTTATACGATCTTGGTTTCATTTATAATCATAAAGCTTTGTTAGAATATGAATTTGGTGGATAATTATATGTAGACTAGATTATTAACAAACCCTCTAAATTATATTTTGTTATTGTTTACAGATATATAGATCAATAAAACTATAATGAATTACGTTGTGTTAACTTTTCTCTTGATTATAAATACTTAAGTATCGATTTCTTACACCTATCTCTCGATTAATCTTACTAATATATAAACAAGGGCTAAATTTTTATGTACTCGTACTCTTACTTCATATCCTGTTACATTGTGCATTTATTATTATGAAAGTCATAGGATAAATAATGTTGAAAAGAAATATCCATTATAATGTTAAATTTCTGGGCATATTACAAATTGGGATTGAATCGCCATCTTGTGCTTATTATCTGCGTTGGAATTAAGAGATAAAAAATTCTACCATTGCTTTTATATATTTAATAACTATATATTTACATGCTACGGGCATATCTTTTGCTTATATGTGATCCTGAATATAAATTCCTGATCGCTAATATTTTAGAAAAAATGGACAATGTTGTAAATGTAGAGGTGGTTAATGGTCCATATGATCTGGTTGTGGAAATAATTTTTGACACAATGGACGATTTAAAAGAAAAAATACAAAATAATATTCAAAATATTGATAAATTAATGTCAACGTTGACTTTAATTCTCTCAGAGGATATGTAATTCCAAAATAGGTTATCAAAATATCAATTCAGAATACCAAAACTAAAATTAAAAGAAACCATTGTTTTCTTGTATTATTATTGATTTTCATTTCTGAATTGTTACTAGAATCTTTCTCTGAATTTATTTAGTTATAGTTAGTTTTATTTTTATAACTTACTAACACTTTAGCACCTTATGTTTATTTCAATGCTATTATTAAATATATTATTAAGTGAATAAAGAGAGTTCAACTTAGTTACTTTTATTTAATTTTCTAAATACTTGAGTATTAAAAAATTACCACAAGTTCATTATTTCTGGCTTTTAATGTCAATTAAAACTTTAAACTTTGTTAAATACTATAATTAACATTTACTATCAAGCATGAACGGTGAATACAAGAATCTTAAAACAGCTGACATCGTAGCTGAAGCATTAATTGATTGGAAAATTGAAGTGGTTTTTGGTATACCAGGAGATGGAATTAATGGCTTTATTGAAGCCTTAAGAATTAGACAAGATAAAATAAAGTTTGTCCTCGTAAGGCATGAAGAATCAGCGGCCCTTATGTCGTGTGCATATGCTAAATATACAGGGAAGATAGGTGTATGTGTAGCAACGTCTGGGCCCGGAGCAATTCATCTCTTAAATGGTCTGTATGATGCTAAGGCTGATAATGTTCCCGTGATTGCCATTACTGGTAGCACTTTTTCAGATTTAATGAATTCTAGTTTTCTTCAAGATGTAAAACTATTACAACTTTTTTCAGATGTTGCATCATACAATACAATGATACATGTTCCCGAGCAAGCTGAAATGGCAGTAGATATTGCATGCAGAACTTGTCTTGCCCGCAAAGGTGTTGGTCACATAAATATTCCTATAGATGTTCAGGAAAAAAAGCTGAGTGGCGATTATTCCAAACATAAGGTTCCAGGTCACACATCAGACATTTTTGATTCTTTTGCACTACCAAATAAAAAATTAATAGAAAAAGCAGCTAATATTCTCAATATTGGTAACAAAATTGTAATATTGGTTGGACAAGGTGCATTAAATGCCTCAAGAGAAGTCTTGAGAGTAGCACAAAAATTAAATGCACCAATAATCAAAGCATTACTTGGAAAAGCGGTTGTTCCTGATGATCATCCATTAAATCTGGGAGGGTTAGGAATGCTTGGAACAGAACCTGCAAGTGAGGCCATGGCTGAAACTGATACGTTACTTATGATTGGAACATCATTTCCATATATGGAATATCTTCCCAAACCCGGTCGGGCGAAAGGAATTCAGATCGATATGAAACCCGAAAAAATAGGACTTAGATATCCGGTAGAGGTAGGATTAGTTGGTGACTCAAAAACAGTTCTGTCAGAATTACTTCCCTTATTAAAAAACCGAATAACACCTAAAAAAAATATAACAGACGTTTGTAAAAATCATTATAATAATCATAACAGTAAAATGGACATTTCTGCTGTAAGTTTGCAATTCTTACAATCTATGCAAAAATCTATGGCAAAATGGAAAGAAATTCTGAAAGAGCAAAGCAACAGACAAGATATGCCAATCAAACCTCAAGTTATTGCACATGCAGTCTCAGAAGAATTGGAAGAAAATGCAATTGTATCTGTCGATAGCGGCAATAATACAGTGTGGGCTGCTCGTTTTCTCGAAATGAGAAAAGGAATGAAATTTTCAGTTTCTGGTAATCTGGCAACAATGGCATGTGGGTTACCCTATGCAATAGCTGCAAAGATTGCGTTTCCTGATAGACAGTCCGTAGCCTTTGTAGGTGATGGTGGGTTCACAATGTTAATGGGAGAATTTGCTACAGCAGTTCAGTACAAGTTGCCAATTAAAATAATAATTTTGAAGAATAATCTCCTAGGAATGATAAGATGGGAACAAATGGCATTTCTCGGAAATCCTGAATATGCAGTAGAATTTACACCAATAGATTATGCAAGATTTGCAGAGGCAAGTGGAGGTAAAGGGTTTACTATAAAAAAAATCGATGAGGTAAAATCTGTACTAGGTATGGCAATGAATGAAGAAAATGAAATACCAACTATTGTTGAAGCATATATCGATCCATTTGAACTTCCTTTTCCCCCAAAAGTAAATATGGAATTCCCTACTCATATTGCGGAATCATTTGTGAGAGGACAGCCCTATACCAGGGAAATTGATGCCTCACTATCTATGGATCATGTTCCTCAAAGGTATAAGAGGTTTCAGTCATATTTAAAACAACAACAAAGCAAGGAAAAAAATTAATATAAATTTTTCAAGAAATATTATATCGTTCCAAGAATTGTCATATTGCAGTTAGGATAACTAGTTTACTCAAATATTATTGGAAAATTATCAAGGGTCAAACAAATTTATCCTTTTGTTAAATATAATATAAAATTACTCTAGTAATCCTGTTATATTGTAAATTTCATTTACTCAGATTTCAATAGAAAGCCTCAATGCTTTTAAGAAATAGATAGTAATTAGGACTATGCCAATAGATCCAGCATTTCCCAAAAATCATCAAGTTATAGGGAAGCATAAAAATGAAGATGGTCGATTTCACTTTGTATGGGGTCCTGGAAGGTCGAATGCTGAATCCGCCTCAAACGATGAAGTTCAACAATCATACAAAACCAGAGGAGAAGAATATGTTCGTTTAGGAGTTCATGGGACTTTTGTTGCTGTAGATTGGGATTCGTGTATTGCTGATGGAGCCTGTATAGAAGCCTGTCCTGTACAAGTATTCCAGTGGTACAGAAGTGAGCATGATTTACCCGCCGTAGAAATGATAAATGCTACAAGTGCAGGCACAGGTGAAAATCATGATAGAGAAGGAAGAAAAGACTATACTGATAAATCAGACCCAGTAAGAGAACATGATTGTATCTGGTGTATGGCCTGTGTAACGGTTTGTCCAACTCAAGCAATAAAGGTAGATGAAGCTAATCTACAAGTACATAAAAAACAGCAGAGGTAACCAACTAATTAAACTCTTATATTCTAAATATTATTATTTTCGAGAAATTAGAAGTTGTTTTCAATTATAGATTTGACTTTAATATTAAAATTGGTTTATCTTCCAAAGTATTATGAAATATTAGAGAAATTATAAGTGAGACATAACAAGAAAAAAGGATAATATCATCCAATAATTTTATAATCTAATAATAAAATTTTAATAAAAGAATATCAGATAAAATTCATAAACAACAATCAACATCCTATTAATAAAAGGAGAAGTATTTAAAAATGGCAGATTCAAAAAAAGAAATTAGAATTAAATCCTTCCAAACACAATTATTCGATGACCTGGTTGATCAAGTAAATGTATGGTTAAGTTACAAGCAGGAGAAATCCAGAAATTTATTTGAATTTATAGATTTTAAATATTATTATAAAGAATCTCCATCTTCAGATAATGACTTCCAAAATTTTGCAATAATAATTTATAAAGATTCCCAAGAAAATTTATCTATGGAAGAAATAGAGAAAAGCAA
>DASUCH010000046.1:0-3697 GCA_035762785.1 Nitrososphaeraceae archaeon
ATATTCTATGAATCCTCTTAATTGAACTTCCTGAATCAAATATTTTTCCTGCCATTTGAGTGTTTAGGATTTTTCACCATTAGTAAAAGAATGGTCTACTGTGTCATATTGAATACGATTATTTGTTAATATTAATAGTACATGTTTAATGTTTTAATTTTTTGAAAGATAGGTGAAAATTAGATTATAAAAGTTGTTGTTGTTGTCATAATATATTATTCTATATTTATGTCATACTTATAAGGTTAAATACTAATTATCTTTATATAGTAAGCTATTATAACTTTCAATCCTTTTTAAATAACTTAATTTTCATAGTATAAAAAAGATATTGTAGTATTAACGGTAATATTAGTTACAGTATATTATAGTTCTAGAATGAATAATATTAGAAACATGTCGACCAATCATAGTTATAAACAAAAGGAAAATTATGATGATGAATTCGAGAAAAAAACTTCTGGAATTACTGAATCACCTTGGTATGATGAGATACAGCAACAACAACCAATGAAATTTGATAAATTGAGGAGTAATATTCCTCCCTCTGAATCAGTAGATATATCTATTGTTGGTGGAGGAATTGTTGGCTTATCTACGGCATATTTGCTTTCAAAATCAGGAAAAAAAGTAGTTCTATTTGACGATGGCTATTTATGCAGTGGCGAGACAGGTCGAACTACTGCTCATATTACACATGCTTTAGACGATAGATATTATAATTTAGAGAAATTACATGGAATGGAAGGAGCACGCCTAGCTGCAGAAAGTCATACTTCTGCTATAAATATGATAGAGTCAATAGTAAACAAAGAACATATTGATTGTGACTTTCAAAGATTAGATGGATTTTTATTTTTGGATCCTACAGATACGTTAGAATCATTAGAGAAGGAGCTTGAAGCAACCCACAGAGCAGGTATCACTGATACTGAAATCATTTCTAAGGTGTCTGGTTTATCATTTGATACTGGACCTTGCCTATTGTTCCCAAATCAGGCTCAATTTCAACCATTAAAATATCTTAAAGGACTTGCCGAAGCAATATTATACTATGGAGGAAAAATATATACTGAAACACACATTCAAGATATTTTAGCACCAAATGAAATCAAAACTTCTGAGGGCTTTACAACTTTTTCAAAAAATATAGTAATAGCTACCAATGCACCCATCATTGATAAAGTAAGTAAAATTTACGATAAACAACAAGCTTATAGAACATATGTTATTGGAGCAAGAATCAAAAAAGATAAAATTCCTCTAGGTCTTTACTGGGATACTGGAAATCAAAATTCAGAAAATACAGTTGCACCCTATCATTATATCAGAATTCAAAAACAGAGTGGAGAAGATATTGATGCAAAGTATGATCTATTAATAGTAGGTGGAGAAGACCATTTAACTGGAAATATAATTGATGACAAAGATATACAACAACGATATACTAATCTTGAATCTTGGACAAGAAATCGATTTCCTATAGAAGACCTTGAATTCCAATGGTCCGGTCAAGTCTTGGAACCAAAAGATGGGATTGCGTTCATAGGCTATAATCCTGACAATGAAGAAAAAAAGAATATTTTTATTGCTACAGGAGATTCGGGAAATGGAATTACACATGGTACTATTGCTGGTATTATATTAACAGATTTAATTCTAGACAAATCCAATCCGTGGGTTTCTCTTTATGATCCATCGCGCATTCCAAGAGAAAAGTCAAGTAAATCCCAAGATTCCAAAAATACAAAGAAAGAAGAAGAAAATAACAAGCAACAAGAATCATCGTCAAAAGATAAAGATAATAAAATGAACAAACCATCCTTTCAAGATTTGGATATTGACCACGGAATTGTACTGGAAGAAGAAAAGATAGCTGCATATAGAGACTCTAACAACAAACTAAATCTTTATTCTGCTGTATGTACCCATTTAGGTTGTACTATAGTTTGGAACAATTCTGAAAAATCGTTTGATTGTCCATGTCATGGTTCTCGATTCTCTGCTACTACTGGAAATACAATTAATGGACCGGCGAATAAAAAATTGGCTGAGAAAAAATTACAATAATAATTAAAAATCAAATACATAAAATATTAAAGACTATTATTATTGATTATTAATGTCTTTAGATGTAAAGCCAGACCAGACAAAATGCAAAGAATGTGGAAAATTATTTGATACTACTGAGGGATTAGAACAACACTATGAGTTAGAACATAAATGGAAAAATAATAAAATTTAATGGTTAAGTACTCTGTTAAAGTAGGAAAAGTGAGCAAAGAAAATATAATAAAAGTATTTTAAAGGGCTGTTAAAGTTAACAAAGGACAAAAATGATAATAATTTTAATTAATACTTATAAATTTTGTATAACTAAAAAAACCAATCAAAGTCAGAACAATGATGACTATTTGAATTATTTAGATTATTCCACTTTGTTAATAATTTTAGTCTTTCAGAAAGACTAGTCAAATTTTTTCCTATGAACTCCGCTATATATCATGCCATTTTCTAAATATATGCAATCATATAAGTGAGCTACTCTCTGCGTATATAGTGTATTTCTACCGTTCTACACCAAATGCTAATTTTATTGTAGCATTATATTTCGTAATACTATTGTTATTTGGATCTACAGTAGCAGTTTTACTTACAACCTCAACTCCTGTAATGCCTCGTATTGTTTTCGTTGCCTCTTGCAAAGCAGCTTCTATTGCCTCCTCCCATCCTTTATCAGAACTACCAACAAGTTCTACAACAGTTGCAATTGATTCAGACATATTTGTTATTGATTTGTGTAATTATTAAATATTGTTATTAATATTACAATTGTATATTATAAATCTGACTTGCAGATTATAGAGGACTGACTATCACACTTGATAGAACATTAGAAAGTGTAAAGTAAAAAGAGAGTATTTACAATCCTTTAATTGACAGATTTATTAATAATAGATTTAGAAAGAGATAATAAAAAAAATACAAATTACTGGCGATAACAGGTGACTTTTTTGTGTAAAAAAAAGGACTACTTTGTTAAATTCTTTAATCCTTCACCAATATTTCCAACTAGATTCTTTACTCCTTCAGTGATGTTGGCTCCAAGATCAGTAACATTTTTTTGAATTGGAACTGCTGCACCCGTTTCATTGGCAGATTGGCTGGTATTCTGTATTGTTTGATTTGTAGATTTACTTATGTCCTGTATAGTTTCATTAAATTCTTCTTCTGATTGTGCAAATGCTGAAATATTGAATGTTAATGATACAGTGAATGTAATTATTAAAAATGTTATTGACAATATTAAACATAATTTGTTGCTGTATCCCAATTTGTTATAATTTTAATTTATAACTTTTAGATATAAAAATTTTGTATTTAGTTTCAAGTCTATAATCTCAATTACTAATAAAAAACCTTGAAAACCAAACGATTGCATCTTCTTTTAATCCCTTTTGTAAAAATTCCTTAGTTGATGTTGTTTATCAATATCAAAAAGATAGGTATATCATAAAACATCTTATTATAGAAAGTAGTCCTCAGTAAATTTTTTAATTGATGATTGATGAATTTAATAGGATTAATAGCATAGAATGCATCACATATAATGGATCCTAAAAGCTTTGTTTTCTATGGTTCAGGCAGTAGAGTATGATAGAAGATTCGCAATTTCTTCATATTTTGGTGCTATCTT
>DASUCH010000047.1:0-20230 GCA_035762785.1 Nitrososphaeraceae archaeon
GATAACTTTTTTGGCATATCTATTTTGTTGATAGCTGCAATCAGTTGGGCTATTGGCTCATTATATTCTCATAAAGCCGATTTACCAAATAATATTTTAATTTCAACTGGAATGATGTTGTTGATAGGTGGATTATTCTTATTTGGCATTAGTATGATTATTGGAGAATTTAATAGGTTGGATGTATCAAAATTCTCTACTTTATCTATTATTTCTCTATTATATCTTACAGTTGTAGGAACTTCAGGATGGCTTGGATTCTTTTGGATTCTGAGAAACACTACTGCTACCTTGGCGAATACCTTTGCTTATGTAAGTCCAGTTATAGCATTTTTTTAGGATGGATAATACTTGATGAAAATATCAATATTAGAATAATTATTGCAACAATAGTCATAATTGTTGGGGTTATTCTTATAGTAAACAAAAATAAAGTTATATTAACAAAGAAGAAATAATAACTAAAAGATGAAAAACAATTGAAAAGAATAATATTAAATATTATGTTACCTAACCCTGTTCTAATGAGAAATTGAGCCCCTCTGAACCCGTATTGATATAGAATTCAATAAATGATTTGTTTGTATTTTAATCTCCATTTTTATAAATTCGAGAGATGGCTATTCAGAAAACCATCAAAATAGTGTTTGTATAATTTTTTAAATAATAAAATTAATATAATAACCATATGGAAATTATCATACAACCTTCAAATAAACTTCATATCGATATTTTGAATTTATTAGTTGATTCAATATCAAAAGAATTTACCAATTCCAAAGTTACTATTAACCCTTTATTGAAATTTGATATTCATGATTTTATTTCTAAAGGTAGAAATCAACTAAGATCTTCTGACTTTTTGCTTTGGATTTTAGAAAAACTCAAACCAGCAAACGAGAAAAAGATTTTAGTTATTTGCAACATAGATGCATATTCTGGAGATTTAAATTTTGTATTTGGAGAAGCAGATAAGGGAGGAAGAGTTGCAGCAATATATCTTCCTAGACTTAAACATGAATTCTATGGTCTTGAGTCTAATAAGTTAGTATTTCATGAACGAATTGTAAAAGAAGCGATTCATGAACTAGGTCATACTTTTGGTTTATCTCATTGTAATAATAAATTATGTGTCATGCATTTTAGTAATTCATTGTATGATACTGATATCAAAGGAAAAAGCTTTTGTTCAAATTGCAAGAATAATGTAAGGCTCAAACTAAAGGAGTAGTCTTGATATTAGAAACTACAAAATTGTGTTAAAAACAGTTTACATACTTCGTTTGTGCGGTTACGAATAAGTTTAAAATATACTTTGAAAAAGTTGTTATGGATTTGACTAAAAGAAATAGAAATTATTAGTTAACTGATTTAAAAATTTTAAAGTTAGAGTTTGGTAACATAATATATTATGTTTTAGATAGCTTTAAATATTTTTTGTTAATTTTTAAAAATTTTATGAATAATGGTTCAATGGAGGAGGAGGGATTTGAAGCAGCGATTCGAATCCTCTTTTTTGTAGGATTCATGAATGACCTTAACCCGTACTAAGAAATAGCCTTTACTTTTTGTATTTATTTATTGACAAATTCATTAAGGTAAAATGAATTTTAAAATTTAACAATATAGTATTCATAATTTTCTACAAAAAGAAGTCCTTAGGATTGAACCCGTTGCTTGCATTCATGGGTTTACCCTAAATGAAGAGTATTAAAAATTAATTATAACAGAAGAGTAATATTGAATTCGCATTCGAGAGTTGAATATTTTGAAATATTATTTTGATTACTATCTATTTATCTTATTTCTGATATTGTTACTTAATATGAGTTGATATCTGTATTTCTTATTTCTAGGCTTATTTCTTAATCGACATCCACAGCATGGGCAATAAAATCCTGGCCAATTGATAAAAATTTGACAACCTTGACAACGTTTTTGTCCTATCAGATATCTTCTACCCGTACTAGGTCTCATAGCTTTATGACTAGAACAAATTCCCCTACATACCATTTATCTTACAATATATTATTAATTTAATGAGTTATTAGGAAGTAGTTTTATTTTACTTTTTATCAATTTAATTATTAATTTGTTTACTTTTTTGGCATGGCTTAAATCGATAAAATAAAAAAATGGTTTTTTAGTTTTTGTACTTGAAAACTTTAGTATTTGATTAAATTTTTAGGCGCCGAAAGATTTGATAAATGGTAGATTAGTAGCATTGATAATGAGATATATAATCAGTCTATTTGTCTATTATTTACATTGCTTCTAGAATGAGAATAACAATAACATCTACCAATATTTTGTTTGTCATAATTTTTAAGGGGACCGAAAATTTTGTGATTTTTAATTTCTTATATCTTTCTAATTAGACCAATTACTTTAAATTTTTAATATAACATATAATTTATGGATGCTACATTTAGTTCTAAATTTTAGGAGGAGGATAAAAATGATGCAAAATTTATTACCATATAATATCAATCCTAAGTTCAAGAGAGAGACAAATCCTGCTGTAGTAAAAACTCTATTTCCAACGATAAATGTAGAAGATGAATTATGTTCTTCTTCTATTTTTTATAATTATTATTATGGGGAGTAGAGAAACACATGTGGCATCATAGTAATAAAGGGAATAAAAACATAAAATTTACGGATGATTCACTAAAATGTTGTGTATGCTTTATAGAATTTGAAAGTTCTATAAACAATAATCTTGCTATAGCAGATGATTCTTCAAATATACGAGAATACTATTCTACTATTATAAACTCATTATCGGAGATAATGAAACGATATAACGGTAAGATTGTAAAAAGTCTCGGTGATCGTTTACTGTGTTATTTCTTAAACTTTTCAGATCTTAATGATGAAAAAGCATTCGAAGATGTAATTGAATGTGGATTAGAGATTTTAGAAAAGCGAGAGTATATGAATAAAGAATTATTGATGAAGAATAATTTACCATCAGTAGAGAACTGCAAGATTAGTTTAGATTATGGCGTAGTAGACTTAGCCTTAGCTGGAGATAATTATCAACTAGATATATTTGGTTCGGCAGTAAATCTTTGTTCAAAGATAAATTCTTCGTTATCTACTCATAATGAAATCATTATTGGAAATAATTTTTATAGAATTTTAAAATCTTTTCCTAATATTTTAAGAAATTATAATTTTATAAATAATGGTGAATTCAAGTTAACAGAAAATATTGGATATCCTACATACAATATAAAAAGACGAGAGAATAATTTGTTACAGAATGATGATACTACTAGTGCACACTCAATAATGATGGACAAACAGTTGAATTCATATGCTAAAGAAGATTTTATAGAAAATAAAAATAACAAAAATAAAAAAAGAGAAGGCTTCTTTTTCCATAAAAAAAATAATAAAAACAAAAGAATAATTATAATTGATGATGATGAAGATGTTCTTTTTACTTATAGAAGCTTTCTAAAAGATTATGATTATAATATTGCTTGTTTTACCGATCCTACTCTTACATTAAATTATATTAAAGACCTTCCGAATTTTAATGATTTATTAATAATACTTGATATTCGAATGAAAAATTTGAATGGATTTCAATTACACCAACAAATAAAATCAATAGATCCTACCATTAAGGTTCTCTTTATAACAGGTTTAGATATCTTGGACGAATTATTAAGTATAGTTCCTGGAATATCAAAAAACCACATTATGAGAAAACCAGTTGATAGAAAGATATTTACAAATACTATAAAAAATATTTTAAATTAAATAGATGATATTATTATTTTAAAATACTATTTCCAAACTACAAAATTGAGTCAAAACAGTCCACACACCTACGAGCTCCTTATTGTATCTATAGAAAGATTAAATATTTTAATCGTGAGAGCTTAATTGACTAATAATGCGTGCCGCACGTATGCATGGGTATAACAAGCCTTTTGTATTAGAAGAGGTTGAAATACCAAAAAATATTTCTGGCGAAAGTGTCTTGGTAAAAGTCGGTGGAGCAGGAATTTGTCGTACGGATTTGCAGATTATTGATGGGTATTTTAAAGAATATCTTCCTCTTAAATTACCTGCAACATTAGGACATGAAATTGCAGGATGGGTTGAAGAAGTTGGTAGCTCAGTTCCCGAAGATCTTTTTGAAAAAGACGATCTAGTTGTAGTTTCTGGAGGATGGGGTTGTGGGCTTTGTCCAGAATGCAAAAGAGGTGATGATCAAATTTGTGGTAATGGAAGATGGCCTGGATTTGGTGAATATGGAGGATATTCTGAATTTGTTCCTATTCCTTCTTATAGATACCTGATAAAGATCGATAAAAAATATAATTTAAAACCTGAAGAACTTGCACCACTTACTGATGCGGGTGTTACTACTTATAGGGCAATCAAAAGGGTAAAAAATATGCTTGGACCTGGTAAATCTATTGCGATTATTGGATTGGGAGGTCTTGGAAGTTACGCAATTCAATATGCAAGAATATTATCCTCAGCATCAACTATATTGGCATTTGGTAGAAATGATGATAAACTAGATCTTGCTAGGCAAAACGGTGCTGATCATGTTATAAATATAAAAGATAAAAAATTAGAAAATGTCCATCAAGAGGTCAATAATGCAACAGGTCGCAAAGAGATTGATGTGGTCATAGATCTTGTTGGTACAGAGGAGAGTATACCAATGGGATTTGGTATGCTTGCTATAGCAGGAACATATGTCTCTGTTGGTTTAATTGGAAACCAAATCAAAATTCCATTATTCCCATTTGTAGCTAGAGAATATCAATATTATGGTTCTTTTTGGGGAAATTATAACGACTTGAGAGAAGTTATGGAATTAGCAAAGAAAGGATTGATAAAACATCACATACAGAAATTTGATTTATCAGAAGTAAACAATGCTCATAGTTTACTTAGAGAACAAAAGATCTTAGGACGAGGAGTTTTGATTCCTTAGAATCTAGAAGAAGAATTATGAAAAAAGTTTTTCCGTTTTAACTTTTCATAAGATAGGTAAGACTGAAAAAATAGTGTTATGATTGGAAGAACCAGTTCACATAATTTATAAACCCCTAATTTCCCTTTCTTATTTTTTTATATCTTACCAGGAATGATCTAATAAATACTTCAACAAATAAGTTACCAAATTAAAAAATATTAGTTTACCGATCCCAATTACATCTCGTACTCTAAGTCCTCAATTCGAATTAAGTTTGAAAATGTGAGTGTGTATGATACATATTTTTATTCTTGATTTGAATAACCCTATTATACTTTTTTAACTAATTAATTTATATGAGCAATGCGAATAAACATGATAAATCAACAAATCCTGTCCCGACAATAGATATAATATTATCTGAAAATTCTAATAGCAACAAGGTCTTAATAATAAAACGGGAAAAAGATCCCTTCAAAGATTATTTTTCATTGCCAGGAGGATTTGTTAATGAAGGAGAGAAAGTAGAAGATGCAGTAAGAAGAGAGGCAGAAGAAGAATTATTGGTTAAAGTAGAGCCAATTGATATTTTGGGTGTTTATTCTGATCCTAATCGAGATCCAAGAGGACATATTATGTCTATAACTTTTATAGCTAAAATCACTAGTGGTGAGCTAAAAGCAGGAGATGGTGTTGCAGAATTACGATGGCTTGAAAACAATAATTTAACAAATACAAAATTTGGTTTTGATCATTCAAAAATACTAACTGACTATCAATCATGGCTGAAGAATAGGGGAACATATTGGTCTTCAAAGTAAAATATTTGGCTAACTCTGTACCAAATGATTTAAAGATTAAGCTAATAATAATTTTTAATAAAAGATAATATACAGTAAAATCAAATGAATTTTATACAAATAAAATAGTCAAGTGTAAAAGTTCTAATAAATAATTTGTTTAGATGGTAATCCTCTATCTACAATAATGGAAATCCATAAACTGTCTTGATGTTGACAAGATAGACAAAGAAAATTATAGGCACTTAAAAATATGTAAAAAATACAGTTGTGTACTATATTAATTACTATATTAATCAAACCCATTATTAATGATGTTGTATAATTATAGAATTATGAGGAAGAATAAAACTAATAGTACTATTAGTTTAGGATTAAAGAGTAGAATGATTCGTCTTGCAACTCTTTTAGATAGATGGTCAAAATAAATAATAATACTTTTTTAGGATTTTTAAAAAGTTTTCTTCAACAGCAGTTTATTATTTTTTCCACAGTAATTGATAGTAATTTTTAATTTTTTCTGCAACTATTTTCATAATTTTTTATAACTTACACAGAATTAAATAAATTCAGGTTTATTTTGATGGCCATATTTTTTATTTCAACAACAAAATGGTGTCAAAATCAGTTAAATAACTTTAGTATAGTAAAAAATATATTTTAAATTATTATATTTATAAAAAATTATATTGTTAGTCGACATCGACTAAATTATATAGTTTAAATAGATAATAACTTTAAAAATTTATTGTAAATCAAAAGATTCAGAAATATCATAAACAAATACCTTACCCTGTACCTCGGCTGATTTTCTAACATCTTCTACAATTTTCTGTGAATCAGAATCTTTAACAACCACTTCAACTCTTTTTCTACTTACAAATTCAGGAATAAATTTTTTACCTGTTCTATATACTTCTGTCATTTGTTCGACTTCTTCTCTCTTTAATTTTCCTCGTCCATTAACATCTAAATGAGAAATTCCTTCAACATTATTTTTTTGTAATATTTGAAATAATGAAGCAAAATCATTATTTCGTATGTAGAAAATTAATCCTTTCATAAGAGAAATTTTATAATGATCTATTTAACCTTTTATAGATTCTATTTGATTTAATTATTATAATTTTGATCATAATGATTTTGATTTTTACAACGATAAGTTTTGATTTAGGGTGCACTACAAAATTGTACAAAAATTAGATGAGACACCTCCATTTGCATGTTTTTTGTATAATTTTATAGTAGACTTTGAAAAGTTATCTTTAGATTAAATAAGTTAAAAATCTGTTAATAAATTTTTTTGTATTTTTTAAACTTATTAGAAATTTCACATTAATAACATCCTCAAAATGAAATATGGATATAATACACTAATGTATCAAACCTTGCTTAATTAGTATATTATTCAATCAACAAAAGTTAAGCCATAACTCTCATTATTATGAGCCAATTAAACCCATCAATCAATCACAAGAAGGCTATGTGTACTTTTGGAGAGTAATTTCAAATCTCTATTATAGTATTTAATAATTGAAGACAATTTGTTTGTTTATAAAATAAATCAATTAGTTATCATAGCCTCATGATACCAAAAGTAAGTGAATCAAGAGGCTATGATTTTATGTCAAATGATGATGACCGAAGTGACTTGAGTTATCAAATATTCTATTTAATAATTTGATATAATTTAATTGCCATACCCTGAACCAATCTACTGCTGGTTTGTGAATTGGCTTGTATACAACAAATATGTTCAGGCTATGACTTTTATGATATTTGATCTGCCTAGATTCTTTTTTTTGGATTGAAGGTAAAATATTAGAGATTGTTTATCATATATTGATTTCTTGATCTCATTGTTTACTTTGAATATTTGTATTAATTATTCTTGATTAATAATATAAAATAAAAAATAAAAAATGATGGAAGATTTAAGTTCTTTTGGATGCCAGATTGCATCACTTTGTTCTAGAACATTATTCCTGTTTTGCTTAGCAAAATAGATTAGAGTAATTTTATCCCCAATGCATAAAAGGATAAATGACTATATATATTATTGGTTGACATCATTGTCGGCCAAAAAGTTGGGGATATTTGTTGACCTGTAATGGTGTCGGCGGTATCTCCAATAGAATTTGTTTAGACAATAAAATTTTATAAATCAGGCAATGGAAGTTTTTTGTTTTGTTATTTGTTCAATAAGTCTTTCTCTGCTTTTATCTATCTATGGTGTTTTGTATTATACTTTTGTTGTACAAGATATTTAAAAATCAGTAAACAAGGTTAACAATACTAACCTAAAAGAACCAATTATACTGTAGAACAGATTAGAGGCAGTGTAAGAAAAAAATCAAATAAATTTATTAATAATTTAAAAAATATTTAGTTATATCTATTTTGCTAAATCCTGTAATTTATCGCCAATAGTTCCAATCAAATCTTTTGCTCCCTCAGTTACTTTAGAGCCAACTTCAGCAACATCTTCTCCAGTCTCATTGGCAGATTGAATTGCCCTTTCCATAGTTTGGTTAGCAGATTGTTGAGGATCCTCCAGGGTTTGATTTGCTCCTTGTTGTCCTGAACTACCTCCTTCACCTTGTGCTAATACAATTTCAAATTGGAACGTTAATGGTATTCCGGCTCCTGAAATTAAAACAAATGCAAGAATAGATGAAATAACTGTTGTTGAATGAATTTTTGATTCCATATCATTTTTAGTTAAATAAAACCATTATTAAAAGCCATAGCCCTATTCTATGAGTCTACCAAATAACAGGAATGCTATGGCAGAAAGATTTACTTACTGTATTCAGCTTGATAATCTATAGTATAGAATGATTGAAGATAAATTGTTGAAAAAGCCATAACCTTCTAAGGTATAAATCATAACAATAGAACGCTATGACTAATATTTCTTTGGTGTAGAAGGTTCTAATACCTAAAAACTTATGACATTTATTACTTTTTGAAACTATTCTTTTGGAGTTTTAAATAACATTAGGATATTATTGTCATAGCCTGAATTGGTAGTAGAAGTTCCTTCACTACAATGATTCAGACTATGACTACGATTTACCTATTTGTCTGGGACAAGACTACTTGAGTAAAGTATATTGTAATGATAAAAAATAATATTTATAAGTTTTATAAATTCTCATTCTATGTCTTGAATATGTTATTTAAAAAATATTGTTGTCATAGCCTTAACATATTATTGGTGCAAACCATCTTGTTGTTGTTAAGTTTTCTATGACAACAAAAATTGGTTACATGATCTGTGTTGTCATTGTCAAATGATTAAATTATAGGTAGTTTACAATATATTTATTAATATCTTAAATTTTCATTCTATATTCTGAAATTTAATACTATTTTAATAACTAAAAAAATTTTCTTTGTTATTAAAATAAAAAATAAAAGATGATAGAGATTTAAGGTCTACCTCAGTGGGGGATTGGCAAAGTAGTCATCAATGGCTATTACTGTAGACACAGTACCACCGGATCTAATTGATGCTGTCCACCCATTTTTTGTGGGCAAGGGTTTTGATTCTGTCTGTAGGTATAGGACTACAGTTACACTATTGTTAACAATACTAACCCAACTCTTTGACTATTAACAATAAATTGAGAAGTTTTATTTTTCGGGTATATCTATTTCTATTGGTTGTAATTTACTTGGAGGAACATAATTAAGACAAAAGTTTTTCAAGTTGTCGTATTGAACATGACATTATGGACATACTTTTTTATTAAATCATTAATTATTAAGAAATCTACTATAAGAATAGTATGAAAATATTTACCTGTACTGGTTCAGTAGACCTTGAGATGGAGGTCGTAGAGACAGATCGCGATATGTGCGACAACTGTAAATCTAAAGTCATAAACGCTATGCAAGAGAGAATAGAGGAATCAAGACCTTTCATCAAGCATAGGGATAGGAAGGATCCATCGGAAGAGATAGACGATGTGTCTTTTAGATTGCTTGTTTTGGCGTGACTTTTTGTTGTAAATATAAATAATAATGTTATAGTAGCAGTAGTTACAATATAGTTTTCAAGGACAGTAAATACACGAAAACAAAATAGAATATAAAATGAATTAGATTAGTGAATGTTTACCATGATTTATAGTTGCTAATTTTTATTCTGAAATTAATTAGAAAAAATGATTTGATAAATCATGCTACTAATCTTAATAAAATATCACTAGCGTTAAATTATAAAATTATAAATTATAAAATATTATATATATAATTTAATTTTAAAATGCAAATATTATATGTCTAATTATGAGCTAGTTTATTTACTTATTGTATTTCATAATATGCATATAAAATTTCATTATTTTACTACTAAAACTGGGCAGTGAGCATAAGTTACAATATCTGATGCGACGCTTCCCAATAACATTCTTTTAAAACCTTTTCTACCTCGATTTCCAACTACTATTAAATTAACATTCTCACTTTCAGCATGATTTATTACTATAGAACTTACATTTAATGTAGGATCGTCCAGAATGTACGATTTAAATTCAATATTTTTATCCTTCTGTTGAATTAATTTTTCAATATTGCCTAGCCACTCCTTAGCTTGTTTCCTTTATCCTTCATGCTCTTCTAATCTAAAGGTAGGTGTTGTTAAAAAGGTTGATAGATTAAGTCTATAACTGTAACTACAATCAATTGTACGTTTGCTTTTTGATTAATTGCTATGTTGTTTATGGCATATTCTGCTGCTTCCATAGATCTCTCCGAACCATCAATTGCTATCAATATTTTGAAAAATGTGCTGCTATCAGTAGACATATTAAGCTCAGTTATCGAATATGCAAGATCATTGATGTATATCGTTTTCCTTAATATATCAACATATTCTTGTTATATAGATATTTCAATTTGTTATTTTAGAAATATTTCATCAACTGTAATACCAAACACATTTTTATATTGTTATACTACTACCTAAAAGCAATAAATGAAATTTATTATATATAATATTTGATTCAATTAAATTTATTATCAAGTTCTAGTTTGATTTTCTTTTTAATTTTTTTCCAATTTTCTATATTTAAAAAAATTATCTCTTTTTCTAATCTTACCTTTGTATTTCTATATTTTTTTTCTAATATTCCAATTTTTTTACAAATTTCTTCATAAACTTTTTGAAGATCATGGTGATCTTCAATTAAATTATTACATAAATTGATACAGTCAACTGAAATTTTATAATACTTATTTTCAATTTGAGTATTTGATGAGTGTATCTTCTCTTCATTCTCTTGTTTTTGAAAAGCTAGCCAATGAAGAATAACATCACTAACTACAAATTTTTTTGTATCGTTGTAATCATTGTTAAAAAGTTTTTTATTTATCATATTGTATTATTTTCTTTAACATATTATATAGATTTTAAAATATCAATTCACTCTTTATTGTTAAATTCGATATAATAAGATGTGTACATCTTGTTATATTGCAATTATTCCTTACTTTTTTAATTATTTACTTCCAATTCATTTGTTAATTTTTGGAATTTCTTCCCTCTATCACTGAAGAATTGAAATACTAAGGCTGCTGCTGTTAAAGTTAAACCTGCAACAATTCCTATAGTAAATAATTCACAACCCAATTTATATCTAATATATTTACAACATTCTACTATTTTAATTTATTTGGAAATGATTTAACCCATTATTATATAGGCGATTAACAAGAATGGTTTTCGTATTAAAATATTAAAGTATTGTAATTTGTTAGATCATTAGTTGATTTTAAGATTAGATTATCAAGCACAATTACTATTTTATTAAAATAGTTCAAAATTAAATAGTAATTTGTTTTAACAATCTATCATAATATCCCCCCCATTTTTTTAATTTTTAAAATAATAGAATATTTCAACTAAAACAAGAAAATTATTTTAATTATTAAAATATAGATTAATTTCAGAACATAGAATGAGAATTTAAGATATTAATAAATATATTCTAAGCAATATGTGATTTAGTCATTAACCCCGAATTATACAATGACACCAAAGATCAAGTAACCAATTTTTGTTGTCATAGCAAACTTAACAACAATGAGATTGTTTGCACCAATAATACGTTAAGGCTATGACAACAAATTTATTTCAAATCTATACAACCTAGTATCCTATTCATTTATATAATTGAAAGACTAAGACAACAATATTTTTTAAATAACATATTCAAAACATAGAATGAGAATTTCAAGAATTAATAAATACAATTGGTACTAACTGTATTATAGTCCAAATTCGAAGACATTTGGCATAAGCATTAAGTCATAATATGTCATAGTCTGAATTATCGTCATGGAGTAACTTTTACTACCAGTTCAGACTATGGCATTTAATTTGTATTCAATTATTATATACTATATTTACCAAGAAGATATACCATAGACAAGTATAGACAAATATCATTTCATCATTTTGTCATAGCCTTCTCTCTATTGTTATGGTATTTTTTTAAGGGGCTATGGCAATTTATTAATGATGAATTAATTAAATATTTATTCAAACAGATCTTCCCGGTCTCCCAGGTCCAATACGTCCTCAAGGTAATACAATGAAATTCAGGGTATACAAGGTCCAATTGGTTCTAATGGAACACAAGACGAACCAGGTCAACCAAGTATTACAATAATAAATGCAAGTAATTATTATACAGTATTCAGAAAATTTTGGCAGAATAAATACTACATTCGCTGATTCTTGAGTATCATGTTTGCCAGGAGAGGTCGCAATAAGTGGTGATTTAGACTATTCAATATGGACTCCTTTTCCTTATGTAACTCAATTTGCAAGTACACCAACAGTGGTAAATCAACTTCCTACTGGCTGGATAACTTAAATACAAGGACAGCCTCCTCAAACAGTTTACATACACTAGGATATTGCTTTCACAATCCACCATTGAGACTGTAAACCTCCCTCTCATTGTTTATTTTTATCCTACTGAGAAACTTTTTTTAATTATTATATTATAAATTTCAATACCTAGAATGAGAATTTCAAGAGGTATTAAATACATTATCCTTTTGGTACATATACTTCTAACCTCATTATGGCAAACCAAGTCAAATTGTCATAGTCTGAATATAAACCTCGATTGAGTTCAGGCTATGACAATTAATTCTTATTATTATCCAATAAATTATCTCTGTTTATTAAATAGTATGTATCATCAAGTGTTAACAACGTCCAAAGTAAATCTTTCTATAGCCTTCTATTATCATCTTTGACTGGCTCATTAATAGTATAGTGGATAAAGATTTTTCCATACATTCTTTGATTACTATTATTTACTACGAGTAAATGTAAATTCAATAGAAATATTTGACTATCTTATTTAGATTAGATATCCAGTACTAAATAGAATTTATAGATTAAATTGTTATTGGAGATGGTTAGATTTGCATTGTTGATAGGATTCAAACATAGGCTTGATTAGTAATAATGTATTTAGGTCATAACTTTTCTCTTAATTGGTAGTAATTTCAGTTTATATATTTAATAGAATATTATAGTCTCTAAGAGGATATCGCACAAGAATTAGGACCAGCCTCTAAATCTGTCATTTCTATTTCATCTTGTGTAAGCATTTTTTTGTTAATTTTTATTATTGTTTTATAGTTTCCAGGTCTAGGTTGTACTGTATCTGCGATATAATCAATAAATTCGTCCTTGCTCATAGAAAGAAGTTTTACACTTTTCTTTATTGTACCAAGTGTTTCTAATATTGGCATTGTATGTTTCAAAGCAATAGATGTTCCGTTAAAATGTGCAGGCAGAACAAGTGTATCATCTGGTAATTGAAGGATTTTTTTATGATAAGTATCATATAACAATTCAGCAAATTTCTTAGCATGATCTCTTAAATCTGGTCTTCCTACACCATCAACAAATAATGTATCTCCGGTAAATAAATAAGAATTTGTAGGATTTTTATCATTTATGTTACCGTTATTATTTTTATCATCATTAGGACTATAATCAATTATAAAAGACATACCACCATTTGTATGTCCTGGTGTATGAATAGCTCTTAGTGTAACTTTATCATCTATATCAATTTTATCTCCTTCTTTGACATACATTATATTTTTATGTCCTGCTTGACTAGTATCATAATCTTCTAGAGAGCTTAAATAAATTCGGACTTTTTCCATATTAGTTTCTGTTGTTATAGTTTTGACTAGTTTTAAAATTCCAGAGACATGGTCTGCATGTTGATGAGTATCAAGTATTTGTGTTATCTGCAATTCATTATCTTGTGCAATTTTTAAAAAAGATTCATAAATTTCACGACTTGGATCTATAACTATTGCTGTTTTATTTTCTTTTGACGATATAATATAACCCATGCATCCTTTTGATATTCTTCTAATTTGCCATATTTTAAATGGAGCTTCTTTAGGAACAGGAATCTGTGCAATATCATAGACTTTATTCCATCCAGCCATTCCCCCTTTTACACTTTTTACATTATACCCTAATTGATGTAGTAGCTTTGCAGCAATCATTGATCTCTGTCCGTGGGCACAAACCGTAACAATTTCTTTTTCTTTAGGAATTTCTTTTAACAAAGTAGGATCATTCATGAATAAACGATCAACAGGAATTAACTTAGGATTATTATGGTTTTCATAAGATATTCTCCATACCTCGTACTCTTGAGGGGTTCGAACATCTAAAAGAAAAATATTTTCATTATTATCTATTTTCTTTTTTAATTCCTCAGGATCTATTTCTTGATTCCCTTTTATAGCTTTGCTATACATTGTTCTATCATATATAATTAATCATATTTGTAGGTTTAAACCTAGTTAAACAATATATTGATTAGTACAAGTTATAATATATTGTGAATGGTTTTCATGTACCCAATTAGCTATTAAACAATTACAATAAAAAAGAAACTAGAATGGATATAGCACATCAAGATTACATATCACTATATTCCTATCCTATATATGAAAGGTTTTTCTCGTCAAATTTTTTTATTTGAGTAAAACTTGTTTCAAATTTATTATTGGATATCATTTGTAATTGCGGAAAGGCACCTAGTGGATTATAAGCAAATTTGGTTGTTGTATGATCTTTTCCAAACATATCAAAACATAATTTATAAGTCATTTTTCTCACTTTATTTTCATCTATTATTCCTAAACTGTGTAAGTATTCATGGGCCAAAATTGCAAATATAAAAGAATTGTATTCCTCCTTCGATTTTGTATTTTTTATATATTCTAATATATATCGGTTAGCAACTATATTATTTGAACCTAAAACATGATATGCTCCTAAATTACCTGGCATTCCTTGTAGAATTAAATTTAATCCGGTTCTGTTCATTTTAAAAACAGAAGATATACAAATTTTTACAAATTCAAATATTTCTTTAAAATCTACTAGTTGATTTAACTTATTTTTATTATTTTCTATTTCTAAAACTTTTTGGTCTATTTTTTATAACTCCTATATATAATAGAGTCATTCGATTTAATAAATTTTTGTTATTGATAATGAAATAATATTAAGATGATGATTGTATTCAAAATAGTATATAATAAACTTTCTTTTTCGTAATTCATTTACTTAATATTATTTAATAGCATACTCAATTATAAATAATATATATAATACAAATTTTATTTTAGACTGATGTCTTATTGCTACTGGTTGATGAATTATATCTACTACTATTACAACATATAAATTACAATTTATTAGTAGGATTATCTAACTGTAAAATATCTTGTAGTATAATATTTACATATGCCTAATAATAATCAAAAAAGAGTAGTAGTAATTACAGGATCTAGTAGAGGTATAGGAAAAGCGATTGCCAAGGAATTTGCAAAGAATAAATATTCTGTTTTGTTGAATGCAAGAGATGAAAAAGAACTAATAGAAACTGTACAAGAAATAAAAAATGGAATTAGTGACCCGAGTCAAGTTGCATATTTAACCGGAGATATTTCAGAAGAAAAAATTTGTATTTCCTTAATTGAAGAAGCTATAAACAAATTTGGAAGAATTAATGTTTTGGTTAATAATGCTGGTATCAGTGGACCATCACAAAGAACAAATAATATATCAGCCAAAGATTGGGATTATGTTATAGGAGTTAATTTAAGAGGAACATTTCTTTGTACAAGAGAAGCCTTAAAGTACATGACAAGTGGTAGCAATAATAATAATAATAATATCAATGATGAAAATGGTAATAATAAAAATTATGATTATGATTTGAACTACTCTATAATTAATATTTCATCTGTCCATGAATCTATACCTATGCCATATTCTGCCCCATACTCTGCATCAAAAGGAGGAATGGAAATGCTTACTAAGAATATAGCATTAGAAGTAGCTAAAAAAGGAATACGGATAAACGGCATTGCCCCAGGTGCAATAAATACGCCAATGAATAAAGATATTATGGAAGATCCTCAAAAGAAAAAACAAGAAGAAGAAAAGATTCCTATGGGAAGAATAGGAGAACCCGAAGAAATTGCCAAAGTAGCTTTCTTTTTAGCTTCAACGGATGCTAGTTATATTACAGGTACAACACTTTATGTTGATGGTGGCTTCACACTATCCCAATAAATGAAACAGTAAAAATAATCATTAACTTCAACTTTAATATAGTATATTGAATAATCAATTAGAGAATTGATCTAGTGTCTATCAAAAATAGAAAAATAATGATAATAGATGATGATAAAGATATTACTAATTTATTCAAAATATTTCTAGAATGTAATGGTTACAGTATTGATGCTTATACAAACCCCTTAGAAGCATTCAATAACTTTAGAAAAAAAAGTCACGATTTGATTATACTTGACTTAAAAATGCCGAAGATGGATGGAATGACACTATATAGAAAGATGAAAGAGATAGATGATAAAGTAATATTTTGCTTTACTACTGCAGATATAAACTATATTCAACAATTACAAAAAGGCATTATAGATATTGAAAAAATTGTTTTATACAAACCAATATTATTAAAAGATTTGAAAATTAAAATTGACTCGCTTCTATCAGCCAAACAAGAACAAGATGGTAAACAACTGACCACGATTATATGACAGTAGTAGTACTTTTTCGATAATTTTATTTATCTAAATCTCGTACTTTTTCGATAATTTTATTTATCTAAATCTCATACACTGTCAAGATGTTGAGGTAAAATGAATAAATTTCTTATCTTAACGTCTATTTTTAAGATTAATATATCGATAACTATAATTACGATAAAATTTTCATCAACATTAAATAATATATTTAAAATGTAATATTACAAAAACAATTCTTCAAAAAAAAGTCTTAATCTTACCATAGCCTCTAGTGAAGGTGCTATTTGGCTATGGTAATCCACTAAACTACAACATTCAATTATGAATCTATAAAATCTTTAACTATTATTGTATCAAAATCTGTCCAAATATTAGGACCAATAAATATTAAGATTTGAAAATGTAAATGTGGAATATATGTATAACCAGTCATACCTACTTCGGCAATTTTTTCTCCTTGTTTAACCTTTTGTCCTTCTTTTACAATAGAACTATTAAATCTGAGATGATCGTATCTTGAGGTTTCTTCATTCTTATGTATAATTGAAATAAAATTAGAGAAGTTCCAATAAGCAGGGTTTGGGCCACCTATTGTTGAGTCATCTTTAACAAATGTTATTATTCCATCTGCTGCTGCGAATACCGGAGTGTTTTCTGGAACTATAAAATCTATCGCATTTCTTAACTTTCCTATATGAGCAGGTGATGTATTTCGATCTATTTTTTGAATAGCATTCTTTGGTACAGGAAAATGATATTTATTTAAAGCAATCCTACTATCTAAGATTTTCTTATCCTTCACTTAGATTAATAAGTATGAATATTATTTATTAATTCATAATAAACATTTTATATTATACATATTGAATTAACATTGCTTAATACTCTAAAAGCTAAATTATACTTATTTCATTATCATTTGCACATAATGTGTCAAGGTTACTGACTTTATATTTAAATTTCTTTTAGGTAGTCTGTATTCTTATATAACATTCTAACGCATTCAGTATACGTTCTATATCTAAATTTTATTTCTTTAACAGGCATATCTTCAGTTAAATAATCTTTTGAAGTATTAATAGAATATTTTTTAGCAATGTCTTCTAAAATTGTATTTACTGTTGAATTTAAGTATGATTCTACTATAAGATTTGGCATATATAATAGTGAAAGATTTTATAGAATCGTAATTAGTATATAAAAAATAGAGAAATAGAGTTTTAATTGTTGAAAGGAGATTAATTACCAATAGCAAATATACTATCTAAAAATTGACCTCAATTAGATACTGATTTTTAAACTAATAGCAAAAATAAAAAAAATAAAAAAATTCATATACTAAATTAGTAACTAATAGATTAAATCAGTTAAATAATAATAAATAATACTGCTTTTATATTTATATTTCATCATACTCATCAAAAGATTTTGCCTTAGATGTTTCATGTATTCGCATCATAACATTATTTATATAACCTTTTTTATTTATGATTCCTTTATCAGACAACAATTCTACCAATGTATCAATTCTAATAATTAATTCTTCTATTTGATCTATTTCTCTAGACTCTACTACTTCTTTGGCTTTAATTTTCTCATTTTTACGACCAACTAGTGTGTTATTTTTTGTAGGTTTATTCGTCAAAATATATCTTATATTATAATAATTGAGTATTTAAGAACTATTTTATTGTAATTTAAATAACTCAAACTTTTCTAAAAAAAAAGAGATATCTACCATTGAAGTTGCTAAATTTTTTTATTTATCTCTAATATGCTGAATGAATATATCAGAATTTAAATTATAAAATAAATAGATTTATTGTATGGTTAGGCACTGGCTTTACCACAAAAAGTTAATCAAAATGAAATCAATCTAATAATTTTAAGGAAAAAATGGATATGAATTCTATTGTAAGAGTTAAAAATCGTACAATGCTACTAAAACTCAAAGAATATAAAATTCATCCAGTAAAGAAATAATATTAACACAAGCAACTATCTCTATTAGTGTTTGATTAAACTACCATATATAGACACTATTATTATTAATAATAATAATTATTTATTAAAATGCTCATTGTCTAAATATTTATTACTTTTGAAACGATCTTTTAGTGATTAAATTATAAAATAATATTGTAAAATAAAAAAATGATGGAGGTTTAAGGTCTATCTCAATGGTGGATTGTCAAAACAAAAAGCATGGACGTCCCATTCCAAATTTGGATTAGTACTTCTTAAAAATACGCTGTATGAATTTGGAGGAGATTCAGTGAACTCTATTTGCACGCCTTCTTGTTCTACAACATAAGAACTACCTATCCCTCGAGTTACTTCAAACCCACCGATTAATACGACATCTTCCGGAGAACAAGTGGCAAAGCCAACACCCAACGCTGTAGAACCTGGAATTCCTGGTACACGGTATACATTTGTACTATTCAATTGAAAAAAGCCTGCTGTGCCCGGTTGACCTCTATCACCTGTTGGGCCTTTGTCACCTGTTGGGCCTTTGTCACCTGTTGGGCCTTGTGTTCCAGTTCTATTATCTCTACTAACATCTTTTCTATCCTTATCTTTATCCAATTTCAGATGTTTACAGAATTCTACTGAACTTACGAAGAAGCCTTCAAATGGGCCAGTTCTACACTCATATTTCTTATCGTCTGTTGGGTATGTGCTATAACTATCGTCATAGTATCCTTGAGCCGTTGCTGGGTTATTGTTTAGCAATGGTATTGCTGATAACAGTACCAATGAACTTGCCAAAAGTACAAAGGTAGATAATGATTTATGCATAGCATTCTTAAACAGTTAAAATATAACTGAAGTTCTTAGGAACATGCCCTAAGAGAGTATTACTACTTTACATTAGTTAATTAGATTAGTGAATGTTTATTATGAATTTCATATGCTAATTTTTATTAATTTATTAATTCGGAAAAATGTTAGAGTAATGAAAGAAGTCATTTCTCTATAACACATTCATTATTCTGTTACCATTAATAATAACTTAATCTAGGGTTAGGTGGAATGATACAGAAATTTCAATACAATCAGATTTTATTCACGCACTATTATTAATATAAAAGAAGTAATTGCATTTTTAATTGCCACTGTTTATAACTTTAATAATCACATTTTCGTTTTGCACTACTGCAAATTTGGAATTCATCTTTGTCTCTTATTATACCTTATCAGATATTACAAAAATACATAAAACATTTGAAATATTGAATATGGGTTAATATCTTAATTAAAATACTATTATTTTAGCATATAAGGAAGACGATATTAATAATATCCTTTTTTATTCTAATCTAGTAAAAAGATAAGCCCTAGAAAACTATGG
>DASUCH010000048.1:0-3793 GCA_035762785.1 Nitrososphaeraceae archaeon
TCCTGAAAGCATCTAAGGAGGAAGCCATTCTCGAGAAAAGACAGCCTTCCGTAAGGAGAAGGGTAGCTATAGAAGATAGCATTGATGGAATGGAGGTGTACGCATCAAGCTTCGGCGAGATGTTCAGCCTGCCATTACCAATAACCCAAGGCACCTGATATAATTACTCTTTAATCTTGGTTAGTATACGTAAAGGTTGGAGTACTATTGGATAATTAGATCCTATACACGATGAGGTTTTTTATTAAAATATTTATAGTCTATTTATATTAATTAATAAACTATTTTTTTATCTGTCAATCTACATTGATTTTTTATAAAGGTTTGAAAAAATTCTATAAAGTGTTTGAGTGGCTAAAGTTCCCTCTCTATAATCACTATTCTTAACTGCAACCTCTACCATATCTATTCCAATTACTACAGCACTTTTATTAATCGATTTAAGTATTTCTATTATCTGGAAAGGATTTAAACCAAATGGTTCAGGTGTTCCTGTACAAGGTACATAACAAATATCGTATACATCAATATCAAATGTAATGTATATGTTTCTATTATTTGTAAGTTTCCTAATTTCTTTTGTGACTTTATGAAGGTCTTTATTAATTTCCCATCCTGTAAAAGTATTAACACGATTGTTGGTAGCCATATCATTTTCTTCTTTGTCACTTTGACGAATTCCAATTTGAATAATATTATCACCTTTGATATGACCTTCATCAATGAGATGAAAAAACGGTGTTGTATGACAAAGTTTCTTTCTATTATAAGTTGGTTTCATATCTCTATGTGCATCAAAATGAACTATTATAGGATTCTCATGAGCAAGTGATTTTATACTAAAGTATGATAATGTATGCTCTCCGCCTAAGATAATAGGAACTTTTTTTTCTTTTCTTATTAAAGAATTTATTTTATTTATTTTGGAGATTCTTTTCAAGTTATTCTCTAAAAGTTTTTCATATTTACTATTTATTTTAGAATTGACTAGTATTAGGTCACCTATATCATATATTCTGATTCTTTCATAAATTTCTTGTTTTTCATCTAGTAAAAATGATTCTATCTGTTTTGAAGATGTTACTCTAATTGCTTCTGGGCCATAAGAAGTTCCTTTACCAAAAGTAGTAGTTATGTCCAAAGGAATTCCATATAAAATTGCATCAGATTCTTTGAATGTTATTTTAGTAGGAAAATCTCCAAAACTACATTTTGAATTAGTGTTTTCAGGAGCGACAAAAAAGGGCTCTAAGGTTTCTAAAGAATTCAATTCTCTTAATTTAGGAAGTTACAAATTAAATTGTTTCTAGATTCTCTATAACCAACATTTTTCTTATTTCTTAGACCAAAATAATTCATCTAAATTAGATTGTCGATCTTTTCCTAATATGGATTGAAAGTTATAGTTTAATGCCGATAATAGTTGATCAAAAGTTGATTCCATAGCTTCAAGATATTTTTCTGTGTCGATTTCGTTAATATTTCTAAGCAGATCTACAGGTTTTACCCCATCATTAGTTTTTGTTTTTACATAGGAGATTATGTCTCCTGCTTTAATCTCCCTTCCTGACTGATGAAGTAACATTGCAGCCTTGATATGTTGGGGTAGGCCTTTGTATGTTATGAAATCAATATTTTTTCCATCTATTGATTTTACCTTCGAATTATTGGTCTTTTCTCCATATCGATCAGGTGATTTGTTAACCATAACGTTAAAGCTCAATTCTGAAGGATGAATTTTACCAGTCTCTAAATCATTAGCATAGATCCTTATTATTTTTTTGATATTCTCTTTTGCTTTTTGAAAATCCTTTTCAGAATTTACTTCTTTTAGTATTTCCAGAATTTTGTAAAAAGCTTTTCTTATGAATGGCGGTGTATGTGATTTCTTACCAGTTAACCCTTTTACATCTACTGTTCCATCTCCAAGTACTCCAAGGTAATTCTTTTTTAAATCACTAAAAACAACATATCTGTACGTTTTGTCTATTTCTAAGTCTACCTCTAACTGAGTCCTTGCCCATTCTGAAATTTCTCTTACTTTATCAGAAGATGGGTTTTTTAAAAATAAAGAATCTGTATCACCATATATTACTTCAATACCAATTTGTTTACATTTTTCTATTGTTCGTGTTGTTGTTACCCTTCCTATGGCTGCAGTAGCATCGGCTACTGGTAGACAATATAGTGGAAAGATTTCTGCTCCCATAACACCATAACTAGCGTTTAGTATTACCTTTATAGCCTGACTAATTACTTCATAAAGCTGTCGATTATCTATAGTCGTTGTTTTATCTTTTGAAAGATGTTTATAGTATCTTACCCTCAAGTCTCGTAGAGAACCAATGAGAAGAGATGTCAAACCTCTTCTTCTTTTACATATCCAATGAGTAGTTTCAGGAATTTGTTGTTCTGGATCGTTTTTGCAAGATAGGTGAGAACAATTTACAGTTTCATAGGAAAGATTATGAACTTTTATAATACTTGGATAAAGTGATGCAAAATCAACAACTACTACATTAAAATGTATTCCTAGCTTGGGTTCTACTACAAGACCACCACGATATTTTTTTTCTTTGATTATTGCAGTAGTGGATGATACTCCCTTAGATATGAGCTCGTCTCTCCTAGGTATTAAAAAATTATTTTGTCTATGCTCAAAATATAACATTCCCCTAATCCATTGATTTACTCCAAATCTTGAAACATCATCAATTGGTAAATGCGATATTCGAGAAATTACTATTAATAGTTTCATTAAAAGGTTATCGTTAAATGTTGAAAGTCCTAATGTGAGATCAGCGTCTTTTAAACAATATTCTGCCAATTTGTGTATAGGAAGGTCTGTTATGTCTCCCTCAAATTCTATTTTATGATCATTAAGTAAAGATTCTGAGATAGCATTTAACGTATATTCTGCGTATTTATGGTTAAAAGCATAAATCTGTACAGATCTATTTTGGAAGGTTCTAAATAGATCAATATGAATTCCATGTTTAAGATTTACTGCTTCTGCCTGCATTCCTCTTTTTATAAAAGTATCCCTTTTTACAACAAATGGAATATCATCTTTTTTTATAATTTCTTTATTTAAGGGATCTATTCTGGGGTCCTGCGCCCTCATGTATAAATATGGAAGATCAAAGTCATCTCCATTGAATGTAATAATAATAGGATAATTTTTAATATCATTGAATGCCGCTAGGATTAACTTCTTTTCAGTGTCAACTACTTCTGCTTCTGAAATAAAGGAATTTTGTTCATTCGATCCCTTATTTAAGACGTATACTTTTCTGAAACCATCACTCCCTGCTAATCCTATAGCAGTAACTGTTTTATCATGATCTCGTGGATGTGGAATTCGCCCCTCTTCAGATTCTACTTCAATATCTATTGCAATTCTTTTTAGGTCCGGAATTGGTTGATTTAATAGATTAACCCACTGAGATATATAATAGTTGTAATTAATTGTTTTAGTGTCTAATAGATCTACATTATTGCTATTAATTAATTCATAAAGTTTACTACGTATTTTAGGATCTATTTCATATTTATATTGATAAATATTATCATTCTTTCTATAATAATAAGTACCAGGAATAAGTGCATTATCATATAGATAATTTTCATGGTATTTTATATCCGCCTCCCAGGCAGTTATTTTTTCTCTTATACTATTATCAGTTCCTCCTATCGATAAAGGATCTGGGGCAGTAATTTTTATTACATCAATTTCCTTGTCCGAAATTAAATCATTTTTTTTAGTGGGAATTATGTTATACTTGGGTTCTTT
>DASUCH010000049.1:0-2267 GCA_035762785.1 Nitrososphaeraceae archaeon
CCGATTGGAAAATGTATGATTTGTTATACATTATCAGGTTGGCATTGTTACGATTGTGGTCACGACTATTGTCAAAGCCATTTTCATATCCATAAAGAAAGTAACCAATGCTCGTAAAAAGTAAAGATGACATCGTTACCCAGATTATATCTATCTAGCATACTGATGATGTAATAATTCTAATCAATACTAGTAACTTTGTTATTGATTTTATGTCATTATATTATTTTAATTTATTAACATAATGAATTCAAAATAAATTTCAAATAATTGCTTTTTGAAAATAAAACAATCTAAAGATTTCCTATATCTTATCTTTCTTATCGGTATCGCATTATTATATTTTTAATGCGGGAGGTGGGATTTGAACCCACGAATCCCTAAGAAACAGGGTTGTAGGAAAATAGCTTGTAGCCGACCAATCCACTAGTACTTTTCATTCTAAGCATCGCACTGTCCCTCTATCTATCTACATTTAGAGTAGAAAGGACAGACCTGCGCCGTTGGCCTGGCTTGGCAACCCCCGCACTTGAAATACAATTTATAATAGCTAAATTTATCTATTCTTAAATTAATGTATTATGACTATTAAAAGTGAAGAAAATGAATTAAATGGCCCTCCGAGGTTATTTGGGACTAATGGTGTTAGGGGAATATATGGACGAGAATTAACTATTCCATTGGTAATAGATTTAACTTACTCATTAGCAACATATTTTCAATCTGGATCAATTGTGGTAGGATTTGATGGAAGACACTCCAGTCCTCTTTTATCCAACATTGTGTCAGCAGTATTAAATGCTGGTGGTTTGGATGTCCTGATGGCTGGTCAAATACCAACTCCCTGTTTACAATTTGTAGCTAAAACAAAAAAATTGAGTGGTGGAATAATGATTACAGCTTCACATAATCCTCCTGAATACAATGGTATTAAACCTTGTTCTGCTGATGGTGTAGAAATTTCCAGAAAAGATGAACTAAGGGTTGAAAAGATCTACTATAACCGTCAATTTTCAAAAGTAGATCAAACTAGCAAGACTTTTTATGATCAAAATATCATAACTGAGTATCTTGACAGCGTTCTATCTCTAATAAATGTCGAAAAAATAAAATCTAGATCTTTTAAAGTAGTAATGGACCTGGGTAATGGTGTTCAGACTTTGGTCGCACCATATTTGTTAAAAAAATTAGGTTGTCAAGTTGTTACAATAAACAGTAACATTGATGGAGATTTTCCAGGGAGAGGACCTGAACCTTCGGTAGACAATTTAACTACCTTGTCTAATATGGTCAGAGATTTACATGCAGATTTGGGAGTAGCATATGATGGAGATGGTGATAGGAGTATATTCTGTGATGAAAAAGGAATTATCCATCCAGGCGATAAAACTGCGGCAGTACTTGTTAAGTATTTAATAAATTGGAAACATAAAGGGGCTGAGATTATATGCCCAATAAATACCACTTTGAATGTTCAGTTAGTGGCAGATGAAGGAAATTCAAACGTTGTATATACAAAAGTAGGTAGTGTAGAAGTCTCTCGAGAGATGATCAAAAGAAAAGCTCTTATTGGTTTAGAAGAAAATGGAGGATTCATGTACGGTAAATTAAACCAAGTAAGGGACGGAGCAATGACTACAGGACTGATCTTGGATATGCTCGTAAATTTTTCACTGACCAATAAATCAACTAATCAATTTTCTGAAATTATGACATCACTAAAAAAAATAGCTCAATTCAAAACGAAATTTAAATGTCCATCTAAAGATGTAGCAAATAAGATAGTTACCAAATGTATAGAACATGGATCACCTAAAAAAATTGAGACTTTGGATGGAGCCAAAATGTGGATTGATGATGAATCATGGATAATGGTTAGACCCAGTGGTACTGAACCACTCGTAAGAATGTATGGAGAATCGATATCTCAAACACTTTTAGATTCTAAAGTGAGAGAGTACACAAGAATAATAGAAAGTCTACTATAATAAAATAGAAAAAAATATTTTTTGCTAATTATTAGAGATATTATTGCTTCATACATATGGTATGCATTAACCTATTCGATTTTTGATTTGAATGGGCTAAGTAAAATAATCACTGTTATCATCATTATCATTATTATGATCCTCACATATACGAAAAGACAAAACCAGTTTTTTATCAGTATCCGAATCATCGTTAACATCAATATATAGCATAGGCAGTTTTTATTTTCTTTCAGAAATATGCAAATCTTAGTACAATAAACATATTTCATTTGTAGA
>DASUCH010000050.1:0-2751 GCA_035762785.1 Nitrososphaeraceae archaeon
CAATATGTGGTAACAATATAGTTTGTGACAATTGAGTTAATGGATTGGATCTGAAAATAGGTTCAATTTCATAGACATCTAAAGCAGCACCTGCTATAACTTTATTTCTTAGGGCGCTAATCAAATGGTGTTCGTTTATGATTTTACCTCTCGATGTATTTATTATAAAAGCAGTTTTTTTCATCAATTTAAATTTGGATTCATCTATCATATGAAAACTATCCTTGTTTAGCGATACATGAATAGAAACAAAATCACTACGTTGTAGCAATTCCTCTAGTGAGACATAAGTTATATCCAACTCTGATTCTATTCTACGTTTGCGAGTTTTACTATAGTAAATTACTTCCATATCAAATCCTTTTGCACGTTTTGCTACAAGTGTCCCAATTTCTCCAAGACCAATTATTCCCAAAGTACTTCCATGTACATCGTACCCAAGAAAGAGATCAGGCGTCCATCCAAATTTCCAGTTTCCATTTCGCACGTAACTGTCTGCATTGACAATATTTCTAGCCGCAGTTAGAATTAACGAAAAAGTGAGATCTGCCGTGGTATTGGCTAAAACATTTGGTGTATTTGTAACTATTATTTTTCTTTTTTCTGCTTCTTTTATATCTACATGATCATATCCTACACTATAGCAGCTTATTACTCTAAGATTTGGCCCTGCTGCATCCATGACATTTGAGTCGATTCTATCACCTAGCATGCATATTAATGCATCCACATTTCTAACATTTTTAAATAAATCTCCCCTGTCAAGTACGTCCACTCCAGGATTCATTATAACTTCAAAATATTTTTTTAATATTGATGGTCCTGGTTCTGGTATTTTTCTTGTTATATACACCGTATATTTTTGAAATTTATCCATAAAATAATTGATTTTTCTAGTTGGGGTTATTAATATGATATGGATTTGGATCTTTATTTTAGAATTTCGTTACTCAATTACTACTTCTCTTTACCTGTTATGAAAATCTTTAACAAAATAATTCCAATGTAATATGGTATATTATAGAATGCAGCAAGTGCAGCTACTTGTGAACCAAAGAATTGTTGTGCAAAAACAGTTACCAGGATATTGTTTACATAACTCATGGCAATAAGCCCTGAAATTTTGTATTTTGATGATGATGATGATGAATCTTTATTAATGATATACAAAACGAGATAACCGGCTATCGCAAATACAGAAAATAATAAAACGGCAATTACAGTTGTAAAAATAACAAAAGATGATTCAAAATAAAAATAACTTGAAAATTTTGAAAATATTACAAAGTTAATCAAATCCATAAAGATAATGGACAAGGGCAAAGAATTCTTGTTTATACTTGTTGCTAATTTGGGTAAATATTTTTTTATAAATCCACTCGCTACGAGAGGAAAAACTAGAGATATTACTAGTAATAAAATCATATCAAATATTGGAATCGAAAATTCAGTATTATAAAGAATATAGACTAATGTAGGCAATATGAAGGGGACAGCAATAGATGTGACTATTACCATTCCTACTATAATAGAAAGTTTTCCTCCTACATAATTGGAAACAAATGGGGCTCCAAGTCCCGTAGAGATTCCGGATAATAATAGTACTGACAGTGCATATTTTGGACTGATCAGATTAGTAACAAAATACATTGTTACTGGTATGATAATCAGTTTCATAACGGATAGCATTAATAACAATTTAGGTTTCTTAAAGGTCGATATGAGATCTTGGAGTTCGAGTTGGATCAGATTTAGAAATAACAATAATCCAAGAATTATCAAAATGTATGGAGAAAAGAGCTCTCCTATAGAAGGGAATATAATACCAAATATAGTTGAGAAGAGAATCGAAATTGAGAGTGCTAAGAGGACTTTAGTATCATAAGTGATCAACTATATTGATCAACTATTACATTACCATAAATATTTATCAATTGATTATAAAAATCAGGAACAAAATGAAATTTCTAAAGACTCATGTTGACCTGCGTGTATTGTGAAATAATAAATATCACACTGTATTGATAATTATTATGAAAAAGCGAATTATATTAGTGATAAACATATTGTTACTAATTATAGTTACATCAAGTTATACACCAGTGATGGGACAAGCTCAAGAAACTCCATCTAAAAATAATACAATGGTTATCTCCATTAACGGTTCACTCATTAAGGATGCTCTTAGTTCAGTTCATAATGATACAATTCCCCAGTATCTTAAACTCTCAGAAAATGAAATAAATAATTCAGTAGACGATCTTCCTGGGTGGGTTATACTTGATGGTAAGTTGCACAAGACCTTTACATTTGTAGATTTTTCTACTTTATTTGAATTTATGTACCAAGTAGCCAACGTATCTCAAAAACTGAATCATCATCCAAACATGACATCAACATGGAATACTCTAACATTGGATTATGAGACGTGGAGTTTAGGACATGTAATCTCCAATATGGATGTGAAGGCTGCTGGGACTATAGAAAAGTTATATCAAGATGGTAAGTATGCAGATATTGGTAGGTGAATTTTTCGTTGATGGTAAAAGTACAGAGAACGGAACTCAAATAATGCAAATAACGAAGTTTCAGATATCGTTTTAAATTTGGCCCTTCGTATGTGAAATACTTTCATATAGACTATTAGGATCTACAAGATCACCTTCGCCAATTCTAATAAGAGTAGATTTGTGTCTTCTAAGGTATGTTTAATAAGGAATCCTGCAGGGGATGTGGTTTTTGTTTGACTCC
>DASUCH010000051.1:0-10970 GCA_035762785.1 Nitrososphaeraceae archaeon
AGTAAAAGAGAATAGAGGAGGAGTGGGATGGCAACTGACAGAGGAGGAAGTTAACGCCATTGATCGTGCTTTTCCAGTACCACCTCCTGGTACTCCACTAGGAGTAATTTAAATTAAGTAATCATATAAAGATACAAAAAAGTCTTTCCCAGGTATATTGATATATTTTTTTTTAATATTATAAGGATTTTATACCGTACCAAAAAATATATAATTAACATTTAAAAATATAAATAAATAAAATATAGCTTTAATTGATTCACAAAAGTTAATCATTCTTTTACTTAAAGGTCACTCACTCAAGTTGTAATAATGATTAACTTCGATTTTTAAATTATTTTCAATTATTAATTTTTGATGACTATTGACAGAACTTTCTTAGTTCTTTTACAAATTCAATAGTTTCATTTACAGCATAATCCTTTTCTGCATTCACTGCAAGAATTACTCTGTCTACTCCAAAACTTTTGAGCTTAGATAAATCAGAACCAATTTCACCGATCGTTCGGCCAGTCATAGGAGTTCGATTAATTGTTTCAGAACTACTTTCCATAAGATATGGATAAGTTAGAATAGTTAGATCAAAATCCTTTCTAGTTCTGGAACTTTTTTCAATAGAATCGTTAAACATTTTAATTGAATTGGTAAAATATTCAAATGACCCTACTAAAACGCCTATATAACCGTCTCCATATTTGACCATGCGTTCAAATGTCTGTGGTGAGAAACCTCCCAGTAAAATTTTAGGATGAGGTTTTTGTATAGGTTTTGGACCAATTATTGATTTTGGAATTTTGTAAAAGTTTCCATCAAATTCTACAATATCATCTGTCCATACCTTTTTCATAGCTTGAAGAATTTCATTTGCTCTTTCTCCTCTTTTCTCATAAGGGATATTAGCTGCAAGGTATTCGTCTTTTGACCATCCAATACCAAAACCACAAATTACTCGACCTTCAGATAAAATGTCAATTGTAGTAAATTCCTTAGCAAGGGTTATAGGATTATGAAAAAACATGTCAATAATACAAGTTCCTAAATTTGTTTTTGATGTATTAGCTGCTATAAATGCTAATGTAGTTAATGGATCTAAATTGTTCTTAAAATCCTCAGGCCATTCTCTTTTATTTGGTGTTCCTGGATATGGCTGTTGAGGAGTAATCGGATATAACATTCGATCATATACCCAAAGTGATTCAAATCCTTCTCTGTCAGCAATTTGAACAAAATTAATTAGATTTTCTTTGGTAGCATTTATCCCAAATTGAGGAACAACTAATCCTACTTTCATATTTATTATTAATCTTTATCCTATAAAGATATATTATAATAACCATTAAACGGAGATTTGTAGATTTAGTTTATCCTACATTTTGCTCATGAATTATCATAGTTTAATTAATTTTAAATGAAATCATAGATACATCCAAGTCCTTTCTAATATGATAAGAATGAAATAATATGTTACTATTTTCCTTAATTAGAATATTTCCAGACTATAATCTTTTGAATATCAATTGCAATGCAACTATCTCCCATTCCTACTATTTTTTTATATTGAATATATTTTTCTGATAATAACAAATGAGTATTCTTTATAGTATCTATATCATTTAACATAGTTACTATTCTTGCTTTACCTTGGATCATCAAATAAGAAAGGTTAGTCCAGTCTTTATCATCATATGTATCAAGTAGAAATGAAATATGAGGATTTTTTTGTATATTTTTTACTCTTTTCAATTGATTCGAATTTACTGTTTTCGGTTTGTTATCTATTGGAATGAAAATATTAGTACCGTTAAAAACAAATACTACAGGTACAAGATAAGGTTGATTACTATCAGGGTCGACTGTTGCTAGTCTAGCTATCTTTGAATTAATCAAAGGTTCTAATACATCCTTCTGTTGTATCACATTACATTATTATAAAAAAGATGACTAATAACTTTTTAAATAATTTCCTAATTATATTTTCTTTGATTATATTTTTGAATATTTCAGTCAATCTTAATATTTTTAAGAAATTTAATTTTTATTAAGTATATAGGTTAAATAACATATAAAGTTCTTATTTTAGTAATTAGAATAAGTATCTAATTTCATTCTTTAAATGAATCATTTCTCCAGGTAAGAAATTATCTTTTTCTTATACACTCGTTTACGGCTTCTATCATTCTGCTATGGCAGTGAAGCAGATAATAATAAAATATCGTTTCTTATAGAGAAGTTGAAAAATTAAAAGAATACACATACCAGCAACAAATTCTCTAATTAACATCCTGATGATGCTCTGTTAAAAAAAGTGGTAGTTGTTGAAATCTTGTCACAATTATTTTAAAGTAAATGTTAAATTAATAATTATAGGATTGCTTATAATTTAGACTTTACCATCACATTCAATGAACAAATTTTCTAATTTCTAGTCTAATAATAATAATAACAATGACAAGCATAATTCAAGACAACACACTGCACTGTTTGATTCAGGTCCAATATATTCATGATTGGTACGGGATAATGCGATTGATTCTCTAGGAGAATTTGGCTATCATTGTTCAATAATTCCGTGGATGACAGGTAAAGTTATCATTGGCTAATAATTATTATTACTATTTTTAATTATCTAAATAGTTTATTTTTTATTGTTCTTTCCACCACGTATACAATCTATGCACCAAACTTCAGGAATTGGTACTCCATCAATATTTCTCCTTACTTCTATCCAAACAGATAGATTTGAACCACAATTTTTACATGTTCCGTCATAACTTGTTGCTGCCATTTTTAATACTATTGATAATATAATATAAAATTCTTTAATGAAAGGTCCACTTCATTTTTCTTACAATATAAACAGTGCTAAGAGGAATATGGCAGTAATAGGAGTACAAGAAGACGAACAACATGACTAAACGGAGATTTATAAAGAAATGGATAAAGAATTCATTAAAAAATGGTTAGGAGAAGAAAATATTAAGGAATAATATTTGTATTCTCAAATTTATAAGATTTGGAGAATTATAAAAAAGAGAGTTCTATAATATTATTTTTATCAGAAACATATTTGTGTGGTATTCATAAATAAAAGAGATGAATTGTTGTTAGAGGTAATTCATATTATTTCTTTAATAACCATTTTACATTTAATTTTAACTATTACTAATACTCTCACTGCCATGTTCTTTTTTTCTATGTTCTTCAAATTCTTGTTCAGAACTAAAATCCAAATCACATGCTTCACATTGATAAGCCCCTGAATGATGAGATGACATATTTTATTATTATCAATATCTAATTTAATAGTTATATGATTTACTTAACTATCCCTTTATGATAAGTTATAAATAGGGTGATTATGTGGTTTTTTATCTGAATGTTTACATTTCCGTTCTGCCAAATTGGCAGGTGGAATGTGATAATAAAGTTTGTTACTGAAAACTAAAATAAGTAATCCGGTTTTTATTACATTGCATTTTAAAATTTATCATCAATAACTATTCTTGCTTGCATTCCAAGTCTGTAATTTATTTTATAAATGATAGACCTTCAAGTACACTGGAAACGAGTTTGTGTGCTATTGAACCATCCGAATCCAAGTTGGGATTGAATATAGTGATATCCATCCCAACAGTATGACCTGATGCAACTATGATTTTTAAAAGCTCGCTCAGTTCATAGAAACTTAAACCGCTATTCAGACGATAATCTACTGCTGGCATGATCGAGTCATCCAATACGTCAGCATCGATATGGATCCAAAATCCAAGTAGTTCATCCTTCAAAAGCTTCTTAACAGCCTCTGAGGCAGCAGTAGTAATTCCTAATTCTTTCACATATGTAAGATCAAATGAATTAATACCAGTATTTCGAACATCTTGACTTCCAAAACTTGCTGATTGTTCTCCATCACGGTATCCAAATAGAATTATGTCTTGATCTCGGACAAGAGGCTTGAGATTATTTATATTAGTCAGTACATCTGGACCTCGACCAGATACAATGGCAAGATCCATATCGGCAACCTCTCCTGTTAAAGATGCTTCTGGTTGATAAAAATCAGCATGGCCATCTATAAAGAATAATCCAAACCTTCCCAAACGCCGTAGGGCTAGAAGATTTCCTATAAGTATGCTACAGTCACCTCCTAATACAATTGGGTATCGCCCGCTACGAATCACAGAAGAGACTTTGTCTGCAAGCTGTGCCGAAAATGTTTTGATGGAGTGAGGATTAAGCAAGAGGGTTACCTTGTCACGTTCTGAATTATAAGGCAAAGGAGAAACTCTTCCTGCGTAATCAGCATTTAACCCCTCCATCAGACCTGCTGCTTTCAGCGCCTCAGGTAGAAATTCTACTCCTGTCGGTCGTAATCCTAGAATTGAAGGAGCATCTATAATTGTAAAGTGTGATGGCAAAATTATCTACCTAAGACTAATCAAAAGAGAGGTCCTTACTAATTTAATAAAATCTTCGTTTGCTTTCATCTTTTTCTGGCTGGTTTAATAATGGAGTAGTACAAAAACAAGCGTTAGCCTTATAAAGCTGGATCAGGACCAATTTTCACAAGCATTTTGCCAAAGTTTTCTCCTTTGAAAAGTCCAAGGAAAGCTTTTGGTGCATTCTCTATTCCTTCGGCCACCGTTTCTTTCCACTTAATCTTTTCTTCGTTAACCCATTTGGCCATAACAGCATGAAATTCATTTAGCATATTATAATGATCTCTTACAATAAACCCTTGTAGTTTGAGTCGATTTGTTATAGCCAACATGAGATTAGAAGGACCAGGAGGAGGATAAATAGAATTGTATTGTGATATCATTCCACAAAGTACTATTCTACCCAATGTTTTCATATTAGCAAGAGCTGCCTCTAAGTGTTTTCCACCAACATTATCAAAGTAAATATCAATTTTATTTGGACAGATTTTTAGGAGATGTTCAGAGATATCATTCACTTCCTTATAATTAAAGGCATAATCGATTCCCACTTGGTCAACAAGCCACTTTACTTTATCCTTTGAACCAGCGCTTCCTATAACATAACAACCTTTGTTCTTTGCGATTTGGCATACAACAGAACCTACTGCACCTGATGCAGCTGACACAAACACTGTATCACCATCTTTAACCTCACCAATCTTTAAAAGACCTACATAGGCTGTAAGACCTGTCATACCTAATGGTCCAAGAAATGACTGAATTGGGGCGATGGTGTGATTGACCTTGATAACCTCTGAACCATTGGACAACCAATACTCACGCCAGCCAAGCATTCCTAACACATATTCACCTACAGTAAATTGATTATTTTTTGATGCTATAATCTGACCTATACATGCTCCTTCTAAAGGTTCACCCAGTTTAAAAGGAGGTATATAGCTATTACCGCTTTCCCTCATGCGACCCCGCATATATGGATCTACAGACATCCATATGTTACGTACCAAGAATTCTCCTTCTTTTGTTGGTTCTGGAATACGAACTTGGACAAGTTTGAAATTATTTTCTGTGGGCATTCCATAGGGATATTTGGTTAGACAAATCTCTTGGCTAACCTTTGTTACAACCATATATTATATTATAGAAATGTAGTTAAATGATTTTCTCTGAATATGAAATTTATGAATGCTAAGTTATTCTTGATTGATGGTTATCGTGGTTTCTATACAGAGTATTAACTAAGCTTAGTATGCTACCATTTAGTAGCCAATTATAGGCTTGAAGCACCGGGGGAATGTGATAATTCAAAAAAAACGTGAGATATAATACTATAAATATATTTATCTTTGCTAATAAATCTAAAAAATGGTCACAAGTTACATTTATACTTTCTCAATATCTGAAAGTGTGCCTGCAATCGGTGTCATAACAGCAGCTACAATGAGGTAGGCACTGAATATCCAGGCTGCAGTGCTATATGGTATATTAAAATCTTGCATAATCTCAGGAATAGGAGACAGTAAATTTCGGGGAACATTATTACCAAAGGTTACTGCTAAGTAAAAGTAAAATAAATTTCGCTGAACGACTATCGATTACTGCTGTTTTGGTTATGTTGTGCTTTTCTATCCGTCTCCTTTTCTTGTCCTCTCTCATTTCAGAAACTTTTAGTTTGAGAATATATAAATTGAGAAGGATACAAAATGATATAAATTATTTTACTTGAATATTGTCAATATCTTTGTCAAAAATTTTCCTATTGTTCAATTTTCACTTGATCCTTCTCTTCAGTCATAGGAAAGATAGAATCCGTCTTAATTGTATTTGATATTCTCATATTTTATTATATTTATGGTGTGTGAAAATTTAATTCTAGGGTCTAGAATTTCTCTTTAATTAAAGGAATAATTTTTTCCATTATTATTTTGTCAAAATTATATTCATCAAAATCAATAGTCATAAGTAAATAATAGTTTTCGTTTATTGGAATTAAACATCTACTCATTTTTTTATATCTCCTAAACGTATAAGTTAATTCACCTATTTTAGGCTCGAATTTTAATCTAGTTTTATGTCTAGTTATTGTATTTATTGCAAATTCGTGATTTTCTTCAATACTAAGGAATGGTTTCAATCCTTGTCTATCTCGTTCATTTATAATAATCCCATTTTGATCAGTTATTCCTACCCATCTTATAGATCTATCAGAATTCAATATACTTTGGGTAAAACCATAAAGGAATTTAGTATTATCAATTCTGGGATCGCTTTCAGACATCTGTGTGTTTAATAATTTTCCATTGTAATAAAAAAGTTATCTTATTATATTCAGTAAAAAATTAAACAGTATAGAATTTAAATCTAGGATTTATTTACTTGTTCATAATGAATCTATTATTTATTACTTCGTCATATTTCTGTTGAACTATTTTATCTTCTCTAAAAGATGTTTATTTTTTTCTATTTTTCTATTTGCCTTTCCTATATTCTCATATTTATAAAAAGTCTTTTGTTGTCTATCGTAAATGTATCAACTGAGTATAGTACCGATTAATGCTTCTACACATTCCCACATTAAGAATAATTTATTAACACATTAGGTGGATTTGACCCATTAATTTGTATGAGTGAGTTATTATAGAAAATTATTCCTTTACACATTTGATATTACCTATATGTTACCAACTGATGCATATGTGCCAACTGTCATCACAGATGCAATAACAGCCATCATCTTTCTATATTTGTCATTGTTTGGGTGTAGTAGTAATGGGTAGACTATGGTGGCAATCAATTAGTTAATGGAGTAAAAAATTCATCCTTATAAATTGAAAGATATTATTCTATTGTTATTGATATTTCTTAGTAAATTTTATTTCATTGTCGAAAACAATCTTCTTTAGCCTTTGTTTGTATTTTAGAGCATGATTATAAATTATAACTGGATATTTAGGATGAGGTTCATTTATTTTATCATAGCATTCTATTTCACCTTTACATTTTAACTCATATGGAATTCTATTACACCATCCCTCTTCGTCATTAACAACATCATTATGCATCAGACACATTAATTCTGGTAGCCTTAAAAGGTACTTGTTGTAAAAATTACATATCTACAGTATTTTTTGTTGAGTACCCATAGATATATAATAGTCAATATTATTAATACAATAGTGATCTCTTTTTGCAATATTTCTAATGAGATTTTCATAAATTTATAAATCGCCTATATTAAGACTGAACCTACTACTAGTCTCATGTACAAAAAAAAAGGATAAATATCAAGTAGTAAAATTCATACTCTCAAAATTTACTCACTAAAATACACAGTTGCAAATTAATTTCAAAGAGGAAGAATACATACTGTAATGGTTTTACAAATATTATAATTATTTCCGAATCGGAATATTTGTATAAGCAAAAAATAAAATAACTATAGATTTGTTTGTTAGATGAAATTGATAAAGTTATCCTTCATGAACTAGGTAAAAATGCTCGAATTTCCGCATATCATATAGCACATATCCTTCATGAAATGGATTACAGGATAACAGATCGAGCTATAAGACAGCGATTGAAAAGGTTAGAAAAAAGAAATGTGATCTTAGGATATAGTGCAATTCTTAATCCTGATCTAGTATCACAAAAAGTAAATCGTACTATTTTATTAAAATTCAAATATACATCATTTTCAACTAATTTAATTGATAGATTAATTAATTATTCAAAAGACGCACCATTTTGCGTTTTCTCAGCAAAAGCTAGCGGAGATTATGACTGGATTTTTCATTTTGTCTTTGATACAATAGAACAATACGAACTTGAAAGCAGTAATTTCTTACAAAGATTTGCAGAAATTATTATGGACTATCGTTCTTATGAAACCAAGACCTTCAAACTATTCCCATATTCTTTTATTAATGATAGTAAACTTACTGAACGAAAAATACTTGTCTATCAAATTCTTGACACTGTTGAAAAAACACAATTTCTACATGATAAGCTACAGTTGATTGTAGATGGACTAGTAAAATTTTTTGATGCAAAATTTGCAAGAATTTGGTTATTGGATAAAGATGAACAATATTTGATTTTAAAGTTTAGTGCTGGAAAATATAAAAGTATCAGTGGAGAATTCTCAAGAATACCTATCGATTCCTTGAAAATTGGTTATATAGCCAAAAGTGGCAAACCGATTATTACTAATGATGTGGTAAATGATCCACGAATAAAATATCCTGAATGGGCAAAAAAAGAAAAACTTGAATCTTTTGCTGGTTATCCTTTAAAACATAAAGAAAAGATAATAGGAGTTCTAGCTATGTTTAGCAAAAAAAGACTCAATATAGGTGATTTTGAATTATTGGGAGTTTTCTCCGACAAGGTATCAATAGAATTATCTTCACATTTTGATGCCCACGAATATCTACAAATAAAATAATCGAATCAAATGATGTAGAATTTGTTGAATAATATAATTATTGTATAATATTATTTATTGACTATAGTTTAAACAATAAAAATAATTATTATTTGTATAATGAAGGTTCAACTGTTTTTCCGACTGCGCTATAGGATACTGTAAATGGTTCACTGCTTCTACCATAGAAGTATATTGCTAGATTATATCTGTTTTTTTAATTTTCCAATAAAAATATTTTTTCATTTTCGCTAAATATTACGACATTCAGCTGATTTTATTCCAACATTAGATTCAACAATATTTTTGATACCATTTTGCATAAATTCTTTAGATTCTGTTGAAATTATTTTTCCTTCCTCGCTACTAATGTATTTATTTGGTCCCAACCCCACACTTCCTTTTACTGATAATGTTGGATAAAAATCACTTATTGTAAGATCATTTACTATTTTTTGAAGATCAGTCTTTGATAATGTTGCTTTTATTATATATTTATCAAATGTTGGATTGTCAGAAACCTTTTGTACCGATAATATGTCTCTAATATTATACTGTTTTATGAAATCTTCTACACTATCTTTAAAACCGCTAAAGACTATTGGTAAACCTGAATCACTGTGTTCAATCATGTTTAATTGCATTTTTTTCATGTTGATTTCATTTTCAGCTCTGAGAATTTTATGTTTTTCATTTGAAGCATCCAATAATTCATAACATTTTTCATCAATCTCTACATTTACATGTTTTTCTGGATAATAACTGAAGGCAAGTAAAAAACCTGCTGTTCCAACTGCTAATAATGCGAGTATACTTGGGAATGCGAGTTTGTATAAACTTAAAGGCATTTCATTATTCAACCTTACCTGTTGTTAATTGAAATCCACATAATATCGATATCTTCTTTCTACTTCTTTGTTATTTCCAGCGTTAATTGAAGAGATTCCATACCTGATATTTTTTGAAATATATTCTCTTAAGTAATCTGAATGTTCACTTTCTGACGGAAAATTAGATTTCATCAAATCTTCAAATTTCTTTATAAATTCAACAACTTTCTCATGATATTCTTCTTGTGTGGGTTTGCTATTATTATTAACTTTAAACCACACTGTAGCTGAAGGTGCAGCATATGTCTTTGCAATATCCTCTAGTACTCTATCTAATTCGAAGAAATCTATATTTTTTAATTGGTTCATAACTATATTACATCACTTGTAATAATATTTTCTACGGAATTATTTTTGGTGATTATTTTCCGTTTCGGAAATTATATATGATAAAATTTATGATATGAATATATCATTTCAATATTTCTCATTATTATTTCCGAATCGGAAATAGTAAATTAATCTACATTTATTCTGTAGGTTTTACTATAGGTATTGTTGAAGGTCAATTCCACTTAGAAGATTGGTTTGCTTTCTTAATTTAAAAGCGAATGCATAACCCAGATTGCTTCAGAATTTTGGTGTACTAGTCATTTATACACACAATGAAATTAGAGGGAGGGAATGAAGAAATCTTATAGCAAAATAGATAAAAAAATGATTAATATTAATTTATTTAATTATTTTCTATATGATATTTACGAAAACAAACTCAACTAAAATTTTTATACATAATTCAAGATTGAGATTATATGTCTATAGAAAAGATCTTGACTTTAAGTATAATAGGTACTATACTACTAACTTTTGGATTTTTATCCAACAATCCAACATCTCTTCCTACCGCTGCCTTTTCTCAGCAAACCTCTGGTTCAACATCAGCAGTAATAATTACACCCGGAGCGGCCGATGAAGGTAATTTTGAACCATTTGCTCCGAATGCAATTAATGTTATGCCAGGAAGTACAGTTTCATGGACGAATGAGGATTCTACAGAACATACAATAACTGCTAATGAAGGAGGAAGTGGAGCTGCACCATCTCTTTTTGATTCTGGTCCAATACCTCCAGAGATGGTATGGGATAATACGTTTGATTCTCCAGGAACATTTGGTTATCATTGTGTAATCCACCCATGGATGACAGGTAGAGTTATGGTTGGTTAATTCTTATTATTAATAGGCCATCCTTTTTTTTTACAATAAACATCCATCA
>DASUCH010000052.1:0-13652 GCA_035762785.1 Nitrososphaeraceae archaeon
ATAGAATTATGGAATTTTCTTTCTCAGGATAAATTTAGAATGCAGTAACTTCTATATTCTATCAAAATAATCCCTATAATAAGATCTAGATTTCTATGGTTATATTCTACTTCTTTACAATATCTTCTTCATATATCTATATCCTAAATCTCATATTCTTAAATAGTAAATATTGTGGTAATAAATATAAACATAATATAGTAATTATTTCATTCAAGAATATCTTAGTAATTTAAATTTGAATTGTTTGCATATATTTAGAAGGATTATTATCAAATAAAAATTTAATTATTAGAGGATATAATAATGAGAATTAATGAAAATTCTAATTAATCATATATAATAACATGTTCCTTACTTAGATAAGATAATGGTGAGGAAATATACCTGATAATATAGAGCAAACAACTACCATAATCAATCTATACAATTCAGGAATTAATCCAGAAGTAATAGCATTAGAATTAGACATACAATATGATACTGTCATGCAAGTAATTAAAAATGAACAGATAAAAAAACAAAAAAAAACTGAAACGAATATAGATAATCAATTTCTAAATAAATTATATCTGGATGCAATTATTGATGTTGAGTCAGTGGTAAAGGATTCTCAAGTTAGAATATGGAAATCTTTGAAAGCAAATCCAGAGTTTAATATTTCTCTCAATGAATCTCAAAAGATATTGGAAAAGTTTATGGAATCAAAAATAAAGCTAGTAATTTTAAATATTGACTTGGTAGGTTCGACTAAAATGTCATTAAATTTGTCTATTGATAGACTAACAACAATAATTAGAGCATTTGCTCAAGAAATGACTATACTAATATCTATGTATGGAGGATATGTTTTAAAATATATTGGAGATGCAGTATTAGCATATTTTGTAGTGGACACAAATGATACTAAAAATTCCTATGATAATAAGAACAATGCCAAATTTACTAGTAGTCCTGACAATTTTGGTTCCCTTCCCTACAGTAATGTAATAAGCTGTGCATTTACTATGATTAAAGTAATTCAAGAAGGTATAAATCCAATTTTAAATCAAAATGATTACCCTGACTTAAAAGTAAGGATAGGAATCAACTTTGGAGAGATTGCAGTAGTTAGGTATGGTGTAGATATGGATGAATATAATAATATAATATTGAAAAGACCACATCTTGACCTTATAGGATATACCATTAGTATAGTAGTAAAGATGGCTTCTTTAGCCAAACCAGATCATATTGTTATTGGCGAAGAATTATTTGGTATGTTAGAGGGAAAGATGAAGGATGCTTTTAAACAATTATCAATTCCTGCTGATCTATGGAGTTATTCGACTGAGACTACAGGGAAAATATATCGTGTATATGAAAATATATCAGATAAATAGTATTGCACAACCAATCCATTTGAACTTGACTTGACAATATCGATATAATAAACGATTTTTTTAAATCCTTCGATTTTGTCAAACTATATTATGTAAATAAATAAAGTCAATTAATATAATATTAAAGTTTAATTTAGTTAATCATCATTTATACGATTTATATGATATATTTCCTCTTTTATGTAGCTTTTTCGAATCTAAACTTAAATAACTTATATACAGTATTAAATTATTTCAAGGTAATCTAAGAACAATTTCATTTGAAGATAGAAAAAAATATTATTGGAACATATATCTAAAACTATTTATCCCTTTTACAACAATTAACTTATTCTAATAAAGAAAGTAATAATTTACACGTACAGCAATATAATAAATAAATAATAGTAAATTATTATAATATTAATAAAAATGTCTTATGATAAAAAGGATAACAAAAAATCTTCTAACAATAAAGGAAATGGTAAAGCAACCCTAAAAGTTGCTGAAGCTGAACAACGGGATATAGGAAGAAAAATTGTTCGTATTGATCCAGATGCAGCTCAAAGTCTAAATGTTATGACCGGAGATGCACTAGAATTATCTTCATTTGGAAATAAATCCGTTCTATTGAGTTGGCCAGGACGGGATAAGGACAGGGGTACTGGTTTAGTTCGTATTGATGGTTATACAAGGAATAAACTAGATGTAGGTATTGGTGATACTATAGAAGTTAAAAAAGTTGAATCAAAGGATGCTAAAAGTATAACCTTCGCTCCCACAGAGCCACTTCGAATTATAGGTGCTGAACAATATCTTGCTGAGTCTTTAAATGGACAACTAATGACCAAAGGTGATATAATCCCATTAAATGTAATGGGTCAAAGAATTGATCTAGTAGTAATATCGACCGATCCAGCTGGGCCAATAATTATGAATGATGGTACTAAAGTCACAGTTTCTGAAGATAGTGCAAAGGCAGTTCAGGCCACTCAAGAAGGAAAAGTTCCATCAATTACATATGAAGATATTGGTGGAATAAGAAATGAGATAGCGAAGGTTAGAGAAATGATAGAGCTCCCTCTTAGACATCCAGAGTTATTCAAAAGATTAGGAGTTGAAGCTCCAAAAGGTGTTTTGTTACATGGTCCTCCTGGTACAGGTAAAACTTTGCTTGCAAAAGCCGTTGCTAATGAGACAAACGCTAATTTCTATTCTATTGGCGGACCTGAAATAATGAGTAAATACTATGGAGAATCCGAAGAAAAATTAAGAAATGTATTCGACCAAGCAGAAAAGAATGCTCCGTCTATAATTTTTATAGATGAGATTGACTCTATAGCACCAAAGCGAGAAGAAGTATCTGGAGAGGTGGAAAGGAGAATAGTTGCTCAGCTTTTATCTTTGATGGATGGATTAAAATCCAGAGGTAAAGTAGTAGTAATAGGCGCAACCAATAGAGTTAATGCTATTGACCCAGCCCTAAGACGTCCAGGTAGATTTGATAGGGAATTAGAAATCGGTGTCCCAGATAGAGAAGGTAGACTTGAAATATTACAAATACATACAAGAGGAATGCCCCTTGCCGAAGATGTTAATTTAGAAAAACTAGCTGATATTTCTCATGGATTTGTCGGAGCTGATCTACAATCTCTTTCAAAAGAAGCAGGAATAAGATCCCTTAGACGAATCCTCCCAAATATTGACCTGTCATCTGAAAGTATACCTAGTGATATTCTGCGTAAGATAATAGTGACTATGAATGACTTTATGGATGTTATTAAAGAAATGGAGCCTTCTGCAATGAGGGAGGTATTTGTTGAGGTACCTGATATCAGTTGGGATGATATTGGAGGATTGGAATCAATTAAGCAAGAAATGCAAGAAGCAGTAGAATGGCCGCTTAAATATCAGGAAATATTTACATTCGCAGATGCGATGCCTCCAAAAGGAATTTTGCTATATGGGCCACCAGGAACAGGCAAAACCTTAATGGCAAAAGCTGCAGCAAATGAAAGTGAAGCCAACTTTATTAGCATTAAAGGGCCTGAGCTCTTATCAAAATGGGTTGGAGAGTCTGAAAAAGGAGTTAGAGAAATATTTAGAAAAGCCAGACAAGCAGCACCTTGCATAATATTTTTTGATGAAATAGATGCTATTGCTCCAAAACGAGGTGGGGATTTTGGAGACTCTCATGTTACTGAGAGACTAATTAGTCAATTACTTACTGAACTTGATGGATTAGAAGTATTAACAAACGTTGTGGTTATTGGTGCAACGAACAGACCAGATATTATAGATGCTGCACTGTTAAGGCCGGGAAGATTTGATAGATTACTTTACGTTCCTCCTCCAGATCGGGATTCAAGAATACAAGTTATGAACATTCATTTAAAAAAGAAACCTTTGGCTGATGATGTCAATATAGAAAAATTAGCGGACCTAGCAGAAGGTTATACAGGAGCAGATATCGCATCTCTATCCTCAGCTGCTGTTATGCTTGCTTTACGAGAGCATGTATCAAAGTATAAAGATCCAAAGGAAGCCGAAGAACACAAAAAAGAATTGAAAATACATATGACACACTTTGAGAGTGCTATGAAGAAGATTAGGCCACTATCTACTCAAGAATTGAATATGTATAAGATAATAGCAGAACAATTTGGAAAGCCAGCTATTGAATCAAAAACAAAAGGACCAGAATTACAAAAAGATTTTATATCTTGAGGATATTTCCTTTAAATATTTCTTTATTAAATAATAATATTTTTTCAGCTATCCATTAATTATTATATGATTTACGATATTTTTTATCATAGTATCTCGTCTGATACATAATTATTAAGATGAAAATCTTTTTTCATTTTAGTTTTAGAGCTTTTCCTACTGTCCAGCCATAGGAAATGTAATTTAGCTTACAATGTATGGCAGTTCACTTGACAACTAGAATCTTTATTTCTCATATAGGGACACCATTTAATATCTTTTGAAAGATATGAAGATAATTTAAAAAATTGAAATCACATTATCTTTCAACATCATTAATCTCTCCTTGTATTAAAAATTCTCTTCATACCAATAACAATATCAATTATATTCCTTAATTCTACTATAGGTATTCGCAATTGTTTATTACCTAATAATACCTTTAAGAATTAACCTAAGAGTACATTGGCAAGTGATTATTTAAATCATAAAGGAATTTGGTTCTTTAATCGAAGGCTAATGATAAATACACTCTAAAATTTATAAAAATGAAAAGAACATATTTTATCTTCGAATCTTTACAACGATTTATATAAGTATTCTGACGATTTTTATTGTATGCTGTCCTTAAAGTTTAAGACAATCAATCCAGCTACTGAAGGGATTCTTAATGAATATGAAAATATGTCATATGAGCATTTAGATAACATTTTAATGAATGCGAAAAATTCGTTTGTTTTATGGAAAGAAGATTTTAAAAAAAGAGCGGATTATTTATACGCTTTTGCTAATGAATTTAGGAAGAATAAGGACAACCTTGCTAAAGTTGCCACACTAGAGATGGGAAAACCGATAAGAGAATCAAAAACAGAGGTAGAGAAATGTGCTTGGGCAATGGAGTATTTTGCGGATAATGGGCAAATTTTCATGACCGATGAAATTGTCAATACAGACGCAAGGAAGAGTTTCATAACATTTGAACCATTAGGTGTTATCGCAAGTATAATGCCATGGAATTTTCCATATTGGCAGGCATTAAGGTTTGCAGCTCCATCATTGATAGCAGGAAATACTATTGTATTAAAACCAGCCAGCGCTACTATGCAATGTGGCTTAGAAATTGAAAAGTTATTTAAAAAAATAGGATTACCAAAAGGAGTTTTCCAAACTGTAATTGGTAATTCAACAGTCGCTGAATATTTAATCGATTCAAACAAAGTAGATGCAGTAACATTTACTGGAAGTGTACCTGTAGGTTCTAACGTCGCAAAGAAATCTACATCTCATTTAAAAAAATGCGTACTAGAATTAGGAGGAAGCGATCCTTTTATAGTCTGTGGCGATGCAGATATTGACAAGGCTTCGTTAGGGGCAGTGAAAGGTCGATTTATTAATTGTGGTCAAAGTTGTATAGCAAGTAAAAGATTCTTTGTTGTGAAAAAAGTAGCGAATGAATTTATCGAAAAATTTGTTGAAAAGACCGAAAAACTCAGAATAGGCGATCCTCTAGAAGAAACAACTGATATAGGACCACTTGTAAGCCTTCCAAGTCTTGAATTTATAGATGAAGTAGTACAAGATTCTATTAACGCAGGAGCAGAACTTTTAATAGGAGGAGAGAGATTGGATAAAAAAGGTTATTTTTATAAACCTACAATATTAAAGGATGTAACTCCTGGAATGAGGGTTGTTGACGAGGAGACTTTTGGACCGGTTGCTCCAATAACAATTGTTGAAGACGAACGAGAGGCAATCAGATTTGCAAATGATTCTGAATTTGGTCTTGGTGCTAGTATCTGGACACAAGATCTTGATAAGGCTGAAAGACTATCTAGACTAGTCCAATCTGGAATTGTGACAGTTAATAATGTGGTTATGTCAGATCCAAGAGTTCCCTTTGGAGGTATCAAAAATAGTGGTTTTGGTAGAGAATTATCAAAATATGGAATACTAGAGTTTGTTAATATCAAATCAGTAAGATTTTATGACCAGTTAATGAGAAACCATCATGTAGAATAACATTAGCAATAACTGACCTAGTTACTATTGGATTCTTGGTAAAGAATGTTATAAATGGTATAGTCTTTAGGGGTATAGACGATATTTTAAGTAGAAAAGAGAGTAAAAACCATCATATACGTTTTCTCCAAAATCAAATAATTATTATTTGTTAAAATTCATAATTTTCAATTATATTATGATTTATTACATTCCGTCTTTATTTGGTTTTTTAGATAAGAGAATGTATATACCTATTTTATAGTCTAGCGATAAATGTAATAGAAGTTGTGAAAATTTTTATCTAATGATTAATATAAGTTAGTATGAATATAAATAAACCTCCTAATACAAATTTTAAAAATGAAATTAATGGATATAATGACAATTTAGATGATAATTCAAGTAATATAGAATTTATCCAAATACGTTATACAGATGTCATAGGTAAATTCTTAGCTAAATATTTCCAAACCGAGAAGAGTCATATATATGAAATTTTTAGAACAGGCATCGGTCTTGATGGGTCTTCGGTAAAAGGTTTTTCGACAATTGACGAATCGGATATGTTATTACTTCCAGATCGTACTACTGAAAGAAAGATCAACTTATCTAATAATCGAATAACGACGGTTATAGCTGACGTATATCGAGGATTTAACCAGGGAAGATCATCAAGAGACCCTAGGTATGTTTCACAAAAGATGGAAGACTATTTAGCTATGAATCAAATTACATGTCAAGTTGGTGCAGAAGTAGAATGTTTTGTATTTGATGAAATAATTTTTTCTAACAACCTAGCAGCACCATCTGTTGAGGAGGGGGAAGGTAACCCAATAAAAAAAAATCTACAAGGTATTTCTTCAAATCAGGATCCAACGAATGTTTCTATCTTATCGACTGAACAAGTCGGAAATGGAAAATATCCTATACGTCCAAAATCGGGTTATGATACAACTCCTTTTCAGGATTCCTTAACAGACTTCAGGTTTGAAATAGCAAGAATATTAAAAAAATATTACTCTATAGAAGTAACTAATCTGAATCATGAAGTAGCGAGTAATGGTCAAATTGAAATAAATTTCATGCATGATATTCTTACAAAAACTGCTGATAATGTACAGTTATACAAAGATGTCGTTAGAAATGTGGCAAAAAAATACAACAAAATCGCAAACTTTATGCCCAAACCAATTTTTGAGGAGCATGACCCAACTAAAGGCGATAATGGTTCGGGTATGCATGTTAGTGTGAGTTTTTGGAAAAAATCTACCTCGAGAACAAATAATTCAAATATTTTCTATGATTCAGAGGATTCTTATTCTGAATTAAGTCAGGTTGGTAGATATTTTATCGGAGGCTTGCTTGATCATGCTCCATCTCTTTCAGCGTTAGTTACACCTACAGTTAATTCATACTATCGGATTATACCAGGATTCGAAGCGCCTGTTTATGTAGCATGGGCTAGAGGTAATAGATCTGCAGTTGTACGAATCCCAGTAAATGCTAAAGGTAATGATTCAGCAAAAAGAATCGAATTTAGAGCTCCTGATCCGTCCTCGAATTCATATCTTGCATTTTCAGCAATAGTCGCTGCTGGATTGGATGGAATTAAGAACAAAATTGATCCGGGCAATCCGATTAATGAAAATATTTACAAGATGTCAGAGCATAAACGTAAAAGTTTTGGAATAAATATGCTTCCATCAAGTCTGGATGAAGCTTTAATGTTTCTGAAAAGCGATTCTAAATATTTGAATATATGTTTTGAAAAACCACTAATAGATGTATACATTAGTCTAAAATTACAAGAAATAGCTGAAATAGGTATTGATAAATCAAAACTAAAACAATTCCTATATTATTATGATGTTTAGGAAATACCCATATCATAAAACAATTATTGTAATGCACAGATTATGATAAGTAGAGATAAAACCCATCTGAATCTTTTCAAAATAAATTCAACAAATTTAATACATGCAATAATTTAGATCTAGTTTTAGGATCCTCAATATCAAAATATATCATCAATTATGCCTTTAAAAATATCTTGAATGGCTCATTTAAGTAGAATCCTTATAATAAATGAAATACCTATATTATTACTATGTGCTTTATGACTGAAATACCTGAAAAAGAAGAAGTACTCAAGCCTAAAAAACTGGAAAAAGAAAAGCAGCAAGAGAATAAATCGCAGCCCGAAGAAAAACCAATTATGGTAAATGCTGCATAAAAAGACCCCAACTTATTCTTTTATTTTTTAACAAAAGTAAGTTGATTATTAGAAATAACTTCAATCGATGGAATAAACTATCTGTTGATAGCAGCATTTTTTTTATTTAATAATAAATACAAAAATCTCCTAAAATAAATTCTATTTACCAATATAAGAAATTTAGCAAATATTAATTTAATTGATGAGGACAATAATTTATCTAAATAATATTTTTGAATGTTTTTGAGCTGTGACTAGACATGGAATCTCGTACAATAAAAATATAGACGGTAAATAAAATATCTATTATAGTCAAAAAAAATGCAAATGCAAAAAAAGGACAGAAAAGAGGAGATATTATTGGATGATAGAAGAAGATTCTTTGCTGCCAACTTTATTAGCCATGGAGAGAAAAAGTCTTCTAGACAGATACTTCAATTGCATTGCCATAAAAATTTAGAATCAGAGGAAACTTGCTGTCTTAAATGAAGAATAAGACTAGTGTTTTGGAATAATAACCAATTAGGGCAAAAGGATCAGCTTATTGGATCTTTTGAATATTTAATTTTCAAAAATAATAAAATTGTATTAATGCATACTGCAATAGAATTTGCTATTATTATGACTACATCATTTATCCCTATTCCATAGACAACCCATAAACTGAGTCCTATTATTAATACGATCACTAACCATATTGATACATCATCAGTTTTTCTTGTTTTTATTGATTTAATAATCTGGGGGATACTACTAGATACTGCAAAAACAGTAGCCATGATACCTATAAGAGTCACTACAATTGTTGGCAATGCTCTGAACTATAATTATAACAATTATTATATTTTCTCAATAAAATCGAGCATGTTTTTTGTAATCTTCATCATTGGATTTATTATTTTAGGATTTATTATTGTTTAAAGGAATCTTCAAAAAAGTACCTATAACCGACTTGACAATTATCGACAATCATGATCGACTTTCATGATCAAATATTTTTTCAAGATAAACTAATACAATTAATATAAAAAAAGAGATAAAAAATAAGATAAAATCCGTAAGATGATAGGATTAGTAAAGCTTGAGCTTGATTTTGTCAATTAATACTGCTTAACTGATTTAAATGAGGACGTATAAATGAATTATCTTGACTCTTAATATTGCTGTCATAGTAAAGCTTGAGCCTGATTTTTCCGAAGGTAGTGTGAGCTATAATCCTGATGGAACTTTAAATAGAGCAGAAACCAAAAGTAGGTTAGGTGCTCACAGTGCAATCGCATCGCTGGCTGCATTTTATACAAAAGTAAAATATGGCGGTTACATTTCCATCTGTTCTATGGGTCCCCCGATGGCAGAAATCGCATTGCAGGAGGCCCAATCAATTAGTGACGCGGATGAACTCCACTTATATAGTGATCGGTTGTTTGCGAGTGCTGACACTTTAGCAACTGCAGAGGTTCTAAAACAGGGAATTAAAAAAATGAACACTGGAAAAGAAATGGACATTGTATTTTCTGGACACCGTGCTTCTGACGGGGAGACAGGTCAAACAGGTCCACAGACTGCATGGAAATTAGGATTTACTTTTCTAGGAAATGTAATTGATTTTTCTGTAGATTTAAATAATAGACTTATTTTTGCTAAAAGACTTGTGTCATTACCAGGTTTTTATGATATAATAGAAGAAATACAAGCACCGCTACCTGTATTTATTGCGATAGATCCCTCATACAAACCAACTTTTGATACCATCTCCCTTAGATTGACTTCTGGAAGATATCTTAAAGAAGCAAAAGAAAGAGCAGCAAGTTATAAAACCTATCTCAATGTTCTAGATCATAAGAAACTCGAATTGGATCCTCGACTTGTCGGCCTACCAGGCTCTCCCACAATTGTTCATAAAGTTGAAAAAATTCCAAAAGCTAGAACAACTAGATCAGCAGAATTAATCGAAGGAGACGATCGTCAAGGTATAATAAATAGTGTAACAAAAATACTCCAATTGATACAAAAATAAAAGGACTTGATGGCAATGATTACAACTAGCAAAATCGAAAATACCCGTTTAACAAATAATAATGAAAATTATAGACACTTATTTGTCATAATTGAGTCTCTTAACAAGGAATTGATTCCCTCTAGTCTCGAAATGTTAGGAGAAGCTAGAAGGTTGATGGACAATTTTAACCTAAAATATAATTTAAACGAAAAAGTTATTGCTATTCATTTGGGAGAGGGTATAAAGGATTTATCACAAGATCTTATATATTATGGTGCGGATGCTGTGATATATTCAGATGATCCACATTTAAAATATCCAATTAATAAAATTTATACCAAAATAATATCTCAAATAGCAACTGATCCTAATTCTATTAAAGAAATTTCCCCCGAATATTTCTCTGCATTTAAAAAACCTCGATATATGTTCTTTTTAGCAGATAGTATAGGTAGACATTTATCTTCCACAGTATTGGCAGAATTAGACTCTGGTTTAGCTTCTGATATAAACAAATTGGTAATAAGCGATTTAGAAATTAAACACCAACATAAAACAAAAGGAGAAAATATTACGTATAAGAAAATCTTAGAGATGTACAGACCAGATTTTTCAGGATTTCTTTGGACTACAATCTTATGTCTTGATAATAAGAATCCTGAAATTAAAAAAGAATTTCATCCCCAGGCATGCAGTATCATTCCAGGTGCTTTTCAACCCATTATTAAAGACACAAAAAGGACTGGAATAATATCTGAATATCATCCTCACTTTAATGAAGAGGATCTCAAAATAAAAGTTTTAAAACAGGAGCTTGTCAAAAATCCTGTCCAGTTTGAAAATTATAAAATTATTGTAAGCTTTGGTAGAGGTATCAAAGAAAGTCCAGAAGATAATATTAAACTTATAGAAAAATTAGCGAAACTTCTCAATGCTGAAATTGGTATATCGTTACCTATATCAAAGAAAATATTTCATCTAAGTGAAAAATATGATTCTATTTATATAACTCCTAATAGAGTGGTTGGAACGAGCGGTAGAAAAGTTACACCAATAATTTATATTGCTGTTGGAATTAGCGGAGCAACACAGCATTTAGATGGAATGAAAGAATCCGACTTTATAATTGCTATAAATCCAGATGAAAATTCACCAATCAAAGACGTGTGTGATGTTTTTATAAAAGGAAGAATGGAAGAGGTGATCCCACTTATTATTGAAGAATTAGGAAAACGGTTGGGCCAAACAAGAGAAAAAGAAAAAGAAATCCAAGTGAACACATATGGAAAATTGTGATGTAACTATTGTTGGAGGCGGGTCTGCAGGTCTAGCCGCACTCAAACACTTGTCTAGCTTAGGTAAACAAGCTATTTTGTTGGAAGCCGGTAAGGAAATTGGTTCTAAAAATGTTTCAGGAGGAATTTTGTATTCTAAGAAATCAAATAATGGAAAAATCTACAATGTTGAAGATATTTATGGAGAAGGTTTTCTTAATGAATCTCCTTATGAAAGATTAATTACTAAATATATTTTAAATGCTACTTCAAAAGATAAAATATATTCTATAGACCTTACTGAATCTCATGATTATCAAACTAATTTTGGTGTTTCTGTACTTTTAAATAAATTAAATTCTTGGTTTGCAAAAGAAGCTCAAAGTGTAGCAGAAAAACTAGGTGGAGGAATAATTACAGGTGTGCATGTGAGATCTCTGAGATGGAATGAAAAAAGCTCAAAAATAATAGTAGAAACTGATGAACTAGAAGAATTTGAAACAAAAGTAATGATTGCTGCGGATGGTGTGAACTCTGAGATAGCAGAACTGACAAACGCAAGAGAAAAATTTTCTCCTAGTGAATTATATCAAGGTGTAAAAGTTTTAGTAAAGTTACCCGAAAAAATAATTGAAGAACGTTTTAATATTACCAATTCTGATGAAGGAGCGGCCTATCTTTTTGCAGGAGATGTATCGTTGAATCTTATCGGCGGCGGATTTGTTTATACCAATAGAGATTCCCTTTCTATTGGAGGGGTATATCACTATGATTCTTTACTAGAACATCCAATAGAACCTGCAGAAATTGTGAATGCAATGCTAAGAAATACTCTGATCAGTGAATTAATAAAAGACGATGTTCCTTTGAAAGAGATAGATAAAACTCTTCCCAAAGAGGAACAAGTGAGAAAGTCTTTTGCAATTACAAAGTTACTAAATAACTGGAATGAATTAAGACAACTTTATTATTCCCATAAATCAAAGAAGAAATCTATCGAAGATAGAAAATATACCTCTGAAGACGAAATAAAGTCCAAACTTGATAATTTGACTCAAAAGCTTACTGATGAATATCATACTAAATTCATGACCAATTATATAGAACTTGAATATACTACAAAATTAGTCCCAGATGGGAAGCGAGGGAGAATGAAAAAACCATATTATAAAAATATATTATTTATTGGTGATGCTGCTGGTCGTGGTCTTTTCATTGGACCACGAATCGAAGGATTAAACGTAGGAATAGATGATGCGGCCAGAGCTTCGATTGCTATTGCTGGGTCTCTCGATAAAAATAATTTTGAATCTAATTATTTAGGGGAGCTTTATTCTCAATCGATAGAACAAAGTCCGTATACCATTGATATGAAAGAAATTGATAAACAATATCTTAGTGTAATTTTAAATAGTACCAGAAAAAAAATATCATCTGATGCTTTAGGCTTTAAACATAAATTATTTTTTAATCTTATATCAAATCAGGGTTTAAGGAATTTTTTCGTTTCACTGATTAATAAATATGGATATACACGTTTACTTTCATTTATTGAATCTGAAGATGTATACTATAAAATTCCTATTAAAATTGCTGACAAGTTAGGAACAGTCAAGTCATCTACTTACATTCCACGAATACCGACGGTTCAAGATCGAGTTGCAAAATTATGTTACCATGAGGATACAATATCTCATATAAAAATTCTAAATTCTGGCAAAAATTTCCTTAAAAAAATGGTAACGCTCTGTCCAACGAAGTGTTACAGCTTAGAAGGTAATGACGTTATATTACAACATGAGGGATGTATTGAATGTGGTACCTGTTCCAAAGAAACTGACTGGAGGCATCCTCGAGGTGAAAAGGGTGTAATATTTAAATACGGCTAATATTTGACCAAATAAATTACTTTCATTAATATGTTATTAATAGTAGATAAAAAACAATACAATCCTGCGGAATTTTTATATCATAAATATCAATTGAATTTTAATTGTCCAAAGATTTTGATTAAATTTATATAAAATTTTATTTTACAAACTTTTTCGGCATATGTGTATGATTTATTTGCGATATTCTAATTTCTTTTTTTCTGC
>DASUCH010000053.1:0-25576 GCA_035762785.1 Nitrososphaeraceae archaeon
CTTCTTCTTCCTTATCTTCCCTTACGTTATTATCATCATTATTATTATTGTTATCGTCAAACAATTCATTTAGAGAAGCATCTTCAAAATCCTCTTCTTCTTCTTCCTTATCTTCCCTTACGTTATTATCATCATTACTACCTCTATTATCATCCTCCTCTTCCTTATCTTCCCTTACGTTATTATCATCATTACTACCTCTATTATCATCCTCCTCTTCCTTATCTTCCCTTACGTTATTATCATCATTACTACCTCTATTATCATCCTCCTGTCCTAGGACATTATAATTATATGAAGAAATATCAATACCTAAAAGTAGTAGAATACTTAGTAAAAATGGAAGATAAATTTCTTTTCTAAACAACTATTGTGCTATTACTCATATTATTTTAAATTATATTAGCTTTAAGTAACGTATTACTAGATAATAATACTGGTATATTTAATAGAAGTAATTTCTATATGAAACTATCATTAGATTGTTTGTATATATTATTATCCTATTCTTTTCATTTTCGATCCACATTTTGGACACATTAAATTATCATGCTTAGTTCCACATACCATACAATAATAGTTAATCTTGTTAGAATTAAACATGGAAAAATTCTCTACTCCTCCTCCAAATTTTCTCATTTCTCTTCTTCTTATGTAAAAGCTTAAAAATAATACTATTGGAATTATTACAATTATTGAATAGGGAAATGGAATTATAAAAGAAATTACAATACTAATTGCAAAATATATTGATATCCACTTCAATTGTTGTAAAATAAAATTTTTATTATTCAATAAGTATATTATATATTTCATATAAATAAATCTTGATCTATTTTTAATTATTAAAATTTTTTTGATTTAATAGCCCACCAAACAATTAATTAATATAACGATAAGATTTGTTTGTATCTAAATAACTATCAATGATTGATATAACTTTAGGACACACTCCAGATGCAGATGATGCTTTTATGTTTTATGGATTAGCAAGCGGAAATGTAGAGTCTAATGAATTTCATATTACTCATGTAATTGAAGATATTGAAAAGCTTAATAAACGTGCATTAAATAATGAGTTAGACATAACAGCTATCTCCGTTTATGCCTATGCTTTTCTTAAAGATTACATAATTCTTCGAAGTGGAGGAAGTTTTGGATTAAATTACGGTCCAATTATTTTAGCAAAAGAGAAGTTTTTAAAAGATGATTTAAATAAAAAAATAATAGCTATACCTGGAAAGATGACTTCAGCGTATTTATTATTATCTCTTTTGTTAGGTAATTTTAAAGAAAAAGAATTACCTTTTCATATTATACCTCAAGCAATAATAGACAATCAAGTCGATGCTGGTTTAGTAATACATGAAATTCAACTTACATACAAATCATTAAATCTACATAAAATTATAGATTTAGGATCTTGGTGGAATAAACTTACTAATGGTTTACCTGTACCATTGGGTATAAATGTTGCAAATAATAAAACATTAACACTAGAACAGATTAGACGTTTTGACTATGTGTTTAAAAATTCGATAATTTATGGTCTAAATAATATAGAAGAAGCATTAGCATATGCAATGAAATATGGAAGAGGCCAATCAAAAGATATGATATCTAAATTTATTAAAATGTATGTGAATGAAATCACTGTTGATATGGGTAAAAGGGGAAAGACATCCATTGAACGAATCTTTCAATTGGCATCTGAAAAAAAGATTATATCTCCATTTCAAATCTATTTCGCCTAGTTATAGAAATTTACAAAAATCAGATTAAAATAACATCCTTATTTATTTAAAGTTCCTTAACTTATCAGAGCCGAATAGATGATAAAAAAGTAATAATAGTTATTGTAGATTTTATAATTTCTGGATACTGTTGACTTGTATAACTATTAGTATTTTTCTATTACTTTAAAAAATGTATCTCGTTGAGCCGGTTCTCTTTTTATTTCTTTGATCAAATTTACAAGTTCCTGTATTGATGTACCACTAGTTTTTCCCGCAGCACGAAATATTTCTTCTGAAAAAGCTGTACCAACTAAATCATTACCTCCATATGTAAGTGCTACTTGTGCTATTTTTTTACCTAGAGAAACCCAATAAACTGATACGTTATCTAAAACATCTTTTAATAACAATCTAGCAATAGCAATTATTCTTAAGTCATAAGTAGAGGGACTTTCTCTAACAATCAATTTTTTCTTCTCTAGTTCAGTATTTTCTAGACTAAACTTAAGTGGTATAAAAGTATTGAAACCATGAGTTTTTTTATTGAGATCTCTAATTTTTATAATATGATGGATTATATGTTCTGGCTTCTCAATATGTCCAAAAAGCATAGTAGAATTAGTTTTTAAACCAATTTCATGAGCTTGTTTAGCTGTATCAAGCCATTCTTCTCCTGAGCATTTTCCTCTTACAATAATATTTCTTATATCTGAGCTAAAAATTTCTGCTCCTCCGCCGGGAAGAGCATCCAAACCAGAATCTTTTAATCTTAATAAAATCTCTTTAACTGAATTTTTGGTTAATTTAGATATGAAAAATATTTCAGCAGGAGTTAGAGCTTTAACTTTTACAAACGGAAATTCTTTTTTTATATTCTTTATCATGTTTTCGTAATATTCCAAACCAAGTTTTGGATGAAATCCTCCAACTATGTGTAATTCTGAAGCACCCATTTGTTCTATAGCTATTCTAGCTCTTTCAACAATCTGTTCATTAGTTAATGTATAAGCATCATCTTCATGTCCTTTTCTATAAAAAGCACATAAAGAACAACTTGCGGCACAAATATTAGTATAATTTAAATAATATGATGAAACAAAAGTCACAGTATTTCCTATTGATTTTCTTCTAATTTGATCAGCAACAGAACCTAATATGAATAGATTTTCTTCAAATAATTGTAAACCATCATTATACGTTAATTCCTCTCCAGATAATACTTTTTCAATAGCTTGTGTAGGTTGTGATATAATACTATTAATACCATTAGTAATCAATTTAATTATAATAAATTATTTATTAATTGATATATATTCTTCTATATTACAGAGGATACCTGTTCTTGTAAAGAATAAATAGAATGATCAAACTATAATTTTCAATTGCAAAATAGTTTAAATTATATTGTTTCAAAATCAGAAATTGGGTATATTTTAAATGCTGTATTAAAAGGAGATAGACTTAATCTTCATGATTGTAAGGAATTAATAAAATCTGATGATCTATATACAATTGGCCTTATTGCTAGTACTCTTAGAAAAATTCTTTTTGGTAATACAACCACTTTTATAAATAATATTATTTTGAATTATACTAATGTATGTGTAACCTACTGCAAATTTTGTGCTTTTTATCGACCTCCTGGCCATGAGGAATCCTATACACATAATATCAAAGACATAATGAAGAGAATTGCCTTGGCAAATGAAATGTTTGGAATTACTCAAATTCTTTTTCAAGGAGGACATAACCCAAATTTATCTCTTGAATATTATGAAGAAATATTCAAAGAAATAAAAAAATTTTATCCCTCAATTGCAATTCATGGTCTTTCTGCTTCTGAAATTGATATGATATCTAAAGTCGAAAGAAGTAGTATCAAGGAAGTAATATCTAGACTAAAATATGCAGGATTAGATTCATTACCAGGAGCAGGTGCAGAAATTCTAGATGATAAAGTAAAATCAGTAATAAGTCCTCTTAAGATAAAAAGTAACCAATGGCTAAACATTATGAAGGAGGCACATGATCTTGGAATCAAGTCTTCCGCAACAATGATGTATGGAACGGTAGAATCTGATAATGAAATAGCACAACATATAATGAAAATATCTGAATTACAACAAAAAACTAATGGATTTATAGCTTTTATTCCTTGGGGATTTGAACCTAATAAGACTCAAATGCAAACAGAAGGAATTGTGAAATACCCTTCTGGAGGATTAAGACTATTAAAAATGATTGCAATATCAAGAATCATGTTTTATGGCCTAATCTCGCATATTCAATCATCATGGCTTACAAATGGAATTGGAATGGCACAATTGGCTCTTCAATTTGGTGCTGATGATTTTGGTGGAACATTGATAGGAGAAGAGGTAGTTAGTGCCACTGGAGCACGATCAACTGAACTTACTTCTATGAAAATTATTCAATCTATTAAACAAGCTGGATATTATGCTGCAGAACGTGATAATTTTTATAATGTCATAAAAAACTTCTAATACATAATCTCCTAGATTAAAATATTAAATGTAATAGAACTTCTATAAGAAATATAGACTCTTTTTAGTAAAAAAACTTAATAGTAATCACAAGTACGTTTAAATGTCTTTTAGCAAATTGAGTTTTATATGTCTGTTGGTATTGATGATATGGCAATTTATGTTCCAAAGTTATACATCGATTCAAAGGATTTTGCAATAGCTAGAGGTATCGATCCTCATAAACTGGAATTTGGAATAGGAATATACAAAATGGCTATGGTTGATACTAATCAGGATCCTGCTTGTATGGCAGCAAATGCTTGTTTAAAATTAATGCAAAAAAATGATCTTAAACCACAAGATATTGGTAGAATGTATGTTGCAACTGAATCAGCATTAGATGAATCAAAAGCTATGAATTCTTTTGTCATTGGAATGCTGGAACAGATTTACGGTGATGGATCCTTTGAACATGCTGGAGGAATAGAATGTAAGTTTGCTTGTGTTAGTGGCTCCTATGCATTATATGACAATGCAAATTGGATCAGAGCTGAAGAAAATAATGATAGAGCTGCTATTGTTATTGTAAGTGATATTGCAAAATATGATTTAGGTTCAGCTGGAGAATATACACAGGGAGCTGGTGCAATCGCTATGTTAGTAAAGGAAAATCCCAGATTAGTTGTTTTTGATCCTAAAGTTACTTCTACAATAATTAAAAATGAATATGATTTTTATAGACCATTTGGACGTGAAACTCCTTTAGTTAATGGAAATTATTCTAATTATTTGTATCTTATTCAAGTTAAAAAAGCCTTTGATAGTTATCGAGAAAAAGCAATTAAAACTAAACTAATTCAATTGCAAGAAGATGAATCAATAACCGATAAAATTGATTATATTAGTGTACATTTACCTTATCGAAAAATGGGTGAAAAGGCATTAGCATATCTTCTACGACATGAATGGAGATGTCTGCCAAGATGGAAACAAATAATAGAAGAAGTAGGAATTGATGAACCTACTCCTAAGGATCCTCGTGGAACAATTGAATCCATTTTAGCCGATAAGGATTTTATGAAAGCAGATGAAACTTTCAGGAAAGCGTTTATGCGTACTTCCTTCTTCAAACAAGTTTTTGAACAAAAAATGGCTAGCTCACTTGAAGCTTCAGCTATAATAGGTAACCTTTACACCGCATCTATGTATATGGGATTAAGAAGTTTATTAGAATTCGAATATAAGAAAAATATTGACTTAGAAAATAAAAGAATAGGATTTGGATCATATGGAAGCGGAAGTAGCGCGATGGTCTTTAGTGGTGTTATACAATCTACGTATAAGGAAATTGTTAAGGATATGAATTTAGAAAGAGAAATAGGTGAGCGTTCTAAATTGGATATGCAGGAATATATCCGTCTTCATTCAAATGAAGGAAAAATGAATGAACCAATTTTAAATTCTAATAATGAATTTGTTTTAGTAAAAATAGGTGGTAATACCGACTATAAGGCTGGGTTAAGAGAATATGTTTTTTCTAACTAAATTTTATACCTGTATCCAAGAAAGCCGCAAATAACAAGATTATTATAGAAAGAATCACAGTTAATCTTCCGTAGTTAATAATTTTTGAACGAATAATATTAATATATTCTGATCCTCTATATTCAATAATTTTTGCTTCTGTCTCTTTTCCGAAACTTCTAATATGTATAATATAACTTGCAAATGTGATAATTACTAATACAATTTTCACCAACAATAAAATTCCATAATCTGTTTCAATAAAATTATCCGGATATTCAAAAAAAAATCTTGAATTATACAATCCTGTTGACATCAAAATAATAAATGAAGGAAATGCAATATTGTTAAATCTTCTACCAATTTTAATCATAATAATAACTCTTTCTTCCAGTGAATTTCCAATATGCTTTAACATGGGAGCAAGAATTATTCCTATAAAGATTGATCCCCCAACCCAAATACTTGCAGATAATAAGTGAATCCATATAATAAAGCCATCAATTATACTCATAGATAGTTCAACAGTATTAGTTTAAACCATCTAATCACTTTAATGTATCTTTATAGTGTTATAGTGCTATATGATAATCAAAATTAAGAAACATTTTAATTCTTTTTTGGAAACTTTATTTGTAATATATGTTCCTTAGTAAAAGAAGACTAGTACTTTTTGGAGTAATAGGTGTTTTAGTGGTTACGATTATTTTTCTTCCACAAATCCAATATTTTGTTAATGCTCCTGATGTAAATGTAATTGACTTTAACCTAGCAGCTGTTAATATTAGTAATCTTTCAAATAATACTAACAATATTGAGCTATCCTTACTTTTTGATGTTTATAATCCTTCTGACAAAAGTGTAACAACATCAAAAGTTGAATATGACCTTTTTGGAGATAATAAATTCTTAGGTCATGGCGTTTTATCTTATGAAGATATTCCATTAAATGGTAGACCCCAATTTTCTCCTGGACAAACCACTACTTTAAAATCTTCTATTATTCTTCAACCATCTGATATGAATATGGATGTAATTGAAAAATTAATAAGTAATTCATCGGATTCAATAAATAGTATAAGATGGAATGTTAATGGATCTAGTCAGATAGAATCTGCATTTGTTATTCTAGAAAAAAATTTCAGTGATGTTCTTTAATTTTTAGATATATAATAAAAAATAAAGGTTTTTTTTGTTAATGCTATAGCTGGTTTGATAGTCCTCTTTTTTTTGTATCAAGAATAACCCATTGCTCAATCCAATTACATTTTGCAGGGCTATATTGGCTTGTCTCATCCTCTGTAGAACATAAATGTTGAAAAGTACAACTAAAACATGGAGCTCCTTCTACACTAGCAATCTCAATTGGTCTCCTATTTGCTTCTTTTAGTTGAGGTATTTTTTTTACTATTAATTTATAAGTCCACCTGCCTTTGTATAACATTCTTTCTCTAGAAATAAGAGATTGTTTTTCAAGATTTCCAACCAATCTTGACCCGTCTCTACTATCTATAGAGAACGATTTGCAAAGTTCTGTTTGAAATATTCCTGTTTCTCCACTATCTACTATAGCTTGAAACACTTGTTCTGTTAATTCACTTTTATTTTTTGCAGGTAATTTTGGTATATTTACATTTGAAGACAAAAGATAATATACTTTTTAGTTTATTTGATATAAAAATCTAATGTATTTGCCTATGTAAATTTTATATATTTAATAGTATAGCCAATTAATTTGTTTGATAACTAGAATAGTTATAATAATTGTAGGTTTAAAAAATATTATTAATTTTCATAACTTATACAAATCCCATCATTGAAATAAATATTATTTGTTTGATAATGTGATAATATAGACTGATAGAAACGAAAAAGTAATAAGAACAACAAACTACAATATAACTTGTTGAAAAAAATATTAGGAAAAAATATCACAATAAGTTCTAGTATGACTTTGTCTAGTATGATGATAGCTGGTACGTTATTGTTATTTTCTTTTAATGTGGATGTAATAATGGGAATTCCTGCGGATCTCGTAGAAGGAGATTATTTGTTTGGAAGAACAGTAGGTATTGTAGATGACGAAAATGGAAACCCAGTATGGATAATATCTGGCATTTGGAAGACCAATTTATCAAATCAAACTCAAACTGGAGATAATTCAACCGTTTTGGATGCGTCTTTTGAAATGATCAAAACTGATGGGACATCAAAACATACTCACACTTTGACTAATTTTGTTTTAGCCGATATTTCTAACCAAAATAACCATACTGTATATAATGGGACAGTAACTATTAGTATGCCTCAAGGACCCGTTACAGAAGTTCCTATAAGCATTAAAGTAGTGAATAATAGTCTTGGTTTAATAGCCATTGGACCTAATAAAATAGATAATCACTTTGGTAGTGAACCACTGTATGGTATTCCTTTAGAAGAGAACAAACAATATAAAAAGAAATCCTAAGTGATCAAATAAATTTTTATCTTAATTTTAGTAATTTTAACAATTATAGGAAGAGTTAATATATTATTTATTTTGTTAACAAAGTATGAATTTTAAAAATACTGTTTTTTTTAGTGGTATGGCCGTTTTACTTTCATTTTTGATTTTAAATGGTAGTAGTATGACATTCCAATTTTCATTTGCAACAGCAGCAACAGAATATGAACACAAAATGAAATGGGGATCAAAAGGTGTTGCTACTGGTCAATTTAACCAAGCTAGTGGAATTGCTGCTGATACTGAAAATAATATTTATGTAGCTGACTTTACAGGTCGTTCAAATATGATTCAAAAGTTTACAAATAATGGGTCATTTATCCTTGGCTTCGGGATATTAGGCAGTGGTCCTCAATTTTTCACCAATCCTACTGGTCTAGTTGCTGACTCTGACAATAATATCTATATTGCTGATTTTGGAAATCCTACATATGCAATTAAAAAATTTAGCAGCGATGGTAAGTTTATAAATTCATTTGGTTCCTTTGGTCTTGGTGGTCCAGGAGAATTTATTACTCCAGGTGGACTAGGTGTAGATAAGGAAAATAATATTTACGCAACTGATTTTGGAGAAAACAATAATGTACAAAAATTTGACCAAAATGGTAATTTTATAATGAAATTTGGTAAACCAGGATCTGGTGATGGAGAATTTTTGAATCCAACAGATGTAGCAATAGATTCACTTGGAAATATTTTAGTAGTAGATTCTTTTAACGATCGTGTACAAAAATTTGACCAAAATGGTAATTTTATAATGAAATTTGGTAAATCAGGTATTGGTAATGGGGAATTTAATACACCTATTGAATTAGTAATTGATTCATCTGATAATATTTTAGTAGTAGACACCAAAAATAATCGTGTTCAAGTTTTTAATAGTGATGGAATATACATCTCTCAATTTGGAAATCAAGGAAGCATTTCTGAAAGACTTCAAGATCCTGTTGGTATAGCCATAGATTCAGATGGTAATGTATATGTTCCAGATGGAAGGGATGCAGATGTACACGTATTCAGTCCAGTAAAATAATAATTTTTTTTTATTTATATTTATGATAAATCGTTAACAGAACATACTTTTTTACAAAAGTAATGAATCAATTTTTTCCTTTTAAGTTTTTTAATAAGATCGGTTTGTATATTACATATTTTTCAATATTGAGAATCTTTTCCTTTAATTGTTCCAAATTTGCAATATCAGCCGTGATTAAACAGGTATCTGCATTATTATCTATTTTCTTTAATTGTTGGTACAGAGTACATTTTCCCTTACTTTAGTTCAATAGACAGGATTATTATTAAGATTGGGGGTAATTGCTAACATTTTACCTTTCAGTAAACGGATATTGACATCAGAAATCAAAATAAAGAAAATTTAATCTCAAATCTTTGATATTTTCGTTATTATATCAATAGTTAGCAATTGCTGTATTTCTGTTTTCAGTCTGTCAAGATATACAGGTTTTTCTTATATCTAATATTTTATCAATTGTCATAGTATATGATTTATCATAGGGAATGTTGTCTTTTATGTAAGCACTAACAATTATTGTTTTTATTTTGTGATCAGTATCTTTTCTCAATTTTTCTTAACTCTAAGCCTGACATTTGTGGCATCATATAATCTGTATAACCACAGAACAATTATTGTAAATTAACTATTGTACAATTCCATTTTTTGGTAACTTTCGCATAATAATAACTATATCTTTTGAACAAAAATTTTATATGCCTAAATGGAAGTTTAATCCTAATCTAATACTATCATTTGAGTAATAGAAAGGTGTCTATATGGCTAATAAAAAACAGTGGAGAGGCAAAACAATTTTGCATGTTGATATTAATTCATTTTACTCTTCTTGTGAAGAGATTAAAAACCCATCGTTAAAAGGAAAACCTCATGCGGTTATTATGACACCTCAGGACAGTAATAATATTACAAAAGGTGCAGTAACAACGTGTTCTTATGAGGCTAAAAAGTTTGGGATAAAATCAGCGATGCCCTTATACAAAGCATTAGAATTATGTCCTAATTTAATATTACATGCAGTAGATAAAAAATTCTATGAAAAGATATCAAATGAGATTATGGAGATATTAGAAGATTATGCGGATATTTTTGAACAAGCAAGTATAGATGAAGCGTATTTAGACTGTACAAATAAAATTTCTACTACTGATTTGATGGTAGAAGAATATGCTCAAGAAATTAAAAAATCTATAAAAGAAAAATGCGGCGGCTTACTAACGTCTATAGGTATAGCACCAACAAAATCAGTTGCAAAAATTGCATCTGATTATCAAAAACCTGATGGTCTTACTATAATACATTTTAATGAATTGAAAAATTTTCTAAATCCGTTAGATGTTGAAGCAATTTCAGGAATAGGAATCAAAACACAAAATATTCTAAAAGAACAAATGAATATCAAAACTATAGGTCAACTATCTAATACCGATGTTCAACTACTTATAGAAAGATTTGGAAAGAAAGTAGGAACATGGATGTGGCAAGTTGCAAATGGTTTAGACAATGAGCCAGTGCTTCCACGCAGAAATCACATATCTTTAAGCAATGAATCTACATTAGAATTTATAACATATGATAAAGAGATAATAAAGCAATCTTTGTATGAGTTGATTGATGAACTTTATGAAAGGATAAAGAACAACAAATATCAATTTAGAACAGTTGGAATAAAATTAATGAGAACTGATTTTAGTGTGGAAACTAGAGAAAAATCTTATATAAAATATCAATGCGAAAGGAAAAGTATTGAATCCCTCATAGAAGAGCTTTTAGATAAATTTAATTTGGAAGACAAAAATTTGGTCATTCCTTCGAGAAATATTACTAAAAAATTTTTACCCATAAGAAAAGTAGGATTGAAAGTATCAAATTTAATAGCAATAGAAAAAAGTAATAAAGACAATGAATACAAACAAATGACATTATTGGATTATTGTTAGCCATTATAAACAAATTACCACTAAGTTTAATAATTCAGTATATTCTTTTGTTCAAGATCTCAGTATAGTCACTCTATTAAAGTTTATTTTTTAAAAAAACAGAATGTTAATTGATTATAACTTTACCGTTCATAAATGGGTGTATAAAACAATGGTAATCAAATTCTCCTGGTGAATCAAATGTATTATCCCATGTATAGCCTGGAGATAAGAGGCCTGAGTCAAAGGGTGCTTCACCATTTGCTATTGCTGGATTTCCTTCAGCAGTTACAGTATGGGTTATTGAATCATCGTTTGTCCATGAAATTGTACTTCCTGATGGTAAACTGATTTGGGGTGGAACGAATGTCTCGGCATTATTTGGGTCAGCTGAACCTGGTGCAATTGATATTGACTCTTGAGCAAATGCATTGGAATGGTATATAAAATTAATAGGTGTTGATAATATTAATGAAAGTATCAAAAATAAGCCAAAGCATATAAACTTATGCATATGTCATTAAAGCTTTTAATATATTTTTATAATTCGAAAAAATGTGTAGTAATAAATAATTTGAATATTGAGATTATAGAAAATATAGTAGTCTTATATGCTAATTTTTTATTCATAATATTACGCTAAAAAACCTTATACATTAAGATTTATTCTGAAAACAACTTAACAATAACATAATAAAATATATTACTTGTTGACAAATTTTTTATTTATGTTATAATTTACTTAATTTAAGAGATTAACTCAGAAAAGACAATAAACATGAAATCTAAAAAGTAGTCTCATGAATAGATTAGTTATTTGTCCCATTAAAATTTCTCGCTCTTGCCTATTTGTGAATCTAATAGAAATAAAGATTCTATTATGACTACCAATTTAGATTTATATTTCTGTTAGAATGTTTAATTAAAAAATTATTACATGTGTTAATTGTTAAAGTGAAATACTTGTAATCATATGAGTATCTAAAATTTTATCAATAGTATCAATATTACATCTCTTGCAGTTCTTATATACCTGTAAAATCAATATTGTTAGAGGTACAGTTACAAAAGCGAAAAATAAAAAACCTTAAGTGAATTATAATTCCCAAAAATTTATTTGTGAGAAATGTACATTGTATTGTATCACTGAATAACTATATACTAATTCTCTATAATACTGTCCATTTTTGAATTGGTATCTAACGCCATTCAACGCCTTTGTGTTCGTTAACTATTGTAGAGAATAGCGCTTCTACCATTAATCTAGTTATTCAGTGATGTTGGAATGGGAAAAAATCATACAATAAATAGATAATTGAAATGATAGTGTAGCAGTAATAATTGCAGCAGTAGTTCATTAACCTCTTCTACTGTCCTGCTTTATTCACCAAGTATTATCATTTCTTCCTTTTTCCCATTTCAATTCAATAAACTAATAATAATAGGTATTGTATAAAATTTCTTTTCTATAGTTTTACGTATTCTTTTCTAGTAGGTATTTCTCTCTTCTGTCATCTTTAAACGAAATACCAACTATAAGTTGAAATATCACCTACATATGCATATGTCTTGATGTCCACTTTTAATCCATTATTAATGTAATTTAGATCTGTATTATATTCCGCTCATCATCGCTGATATATATTAACATAATATACTAATTTGATGGAATATTTGTTAATAAGAAACGGCTACATGGATATAGTGACAATTACCAAAAGTTACAAAAGTATATAAAAATTGCAGAGATGTTTTTCTAACGATAATATAGCATCTATAGATATTATTTTTTAGATATTCATTATAGAAGTTAATTTTTTTAGTAGATCTTCCATCTCCACGGGCTTTTGAATAAAGTAGTCTTCATTGATTGTTTTACCCAATGCCAATCGTATTTTTCTGAATTCTTCATTGAACCTTGCAATTGCAGTTAAAAAACAAATTTTTACTTTAGGATCTTTTTCTCTGATTTTAGTATATAATTCAAATCCATCCATTTTTGGCATCTTAATATCTAGAATTACTAAATCATAAAAATTGACTTTGTAATAATTCAATGCTAAAATAGGGTCATTAAAACTATCCACTTTATATCCATTGTCTTCTAAAATATTCTTTATTGTATAAGTGACATCGGGTTCATCATCTACTAACAAAATTTTTTTAGTCATTGTTATAATATCAAGTCCATTAATTGCCTTTCTTATATTTTAACTCTAGGGAGATAATAGTATTGGATTGAGTCCTAAAGTCCTAATTATTTCACCTCTTTTTTTGATTATTCATACAAATCACAAAATACTAATAGTTTGGAATCATCTAACTTGGTTTTGCGTTTATTATAGAAACTTATTTTTTAATCGATGGTAAAGCTGTGAAACTTGAACGGGGAGCTTCTCATGGCTGATACTGTATTTGTAAAATTAGATTTATTTCTTAGAGAATAATACTGATAGTGGTGCTAAAATAAGAGTCTAATGTTATAGTAAATAAAATAATATTGAAATAATAACTTAACTAGCCGACATCTATATTTATCTCTACACTACCGTTACTGTTAAAAGTACCAGAATCGCAATCTTCCCTTCCATCTTTAAAGTTTATTATACATACATTAATTATATCTCCAGTAGAAACTCCATTCACTTGTTTAACTAAGGTGTCACCTATAGTGAAAGAGTCTCGCCATTCCCAAGAATCTTGATCAGTATAAGCTGATATTTTTAAATTATCTCCTACTCCTGCACCGCGTATTTGTATTTGGATGATTCCATTTTCTGCAAAGACATTAGATGGAAAAAGAACTAATGTGACTAGAATTGTTATCGTTGTTAATACAATAACTTTATGATCACTTTTTCCCATTGGTAAATCTTAGTAATTTATATATATAATATTTTATATAACAACCACTTTCAAATTTACGATATTATATATGATAATTCAACTAAGTCTCCTATGTCTATATTTTATGCAGATAATCCAATAATAGAAAACAAAAATAATAACAATGATTATTATTCTTCAAGGCTAGAAAAATTTAACTAAATTTAACACAAAAGAATTAATATTTTAAAAATATGTATAATAAAGAAATTTGGTAGTCCTTCTATCAAAATTACTAATTGAAATGGGATCGTAACAAATGATGAATCTATTGGAACCACTAAAGATTTCGGAAAATAGAGTATTATGACAAAAACAAAAGCTTAAATATTTTGATTATTGTTCAATAATATCTAAACTTTTTATATTCTAAAATGCTAAAGTATGTATATTATACATTATTTCTAAATTTTAAGTATAGCGTTGTTCATTGGCTAATTTAGGAGGAAATCAATTCTGAACTAACTCGTAGAATTTTTTATTACAAATCAAATAGCAGTTTTACTACACAGGAATAGCTAAAAATGTTATAGATACTATTGACTAATTTTATATTAAAATCTTTTTATTAATTGAATGATATATTTATTATAGTGAAATAGTAGTATGAACCAATCAGTTATTGCAATTCCTTTTGTAATAACATTCGTTTATGCACTCACTTTACCTAATGTATACAATAATGTTATAGGAGATAACAACAGTGACAGTTACATATCACAGGGAATTTTTCTAACCAATGCTATTCCAATAACAACAGCAGTACAACAAGATAGAGAATCAGATGAAAATGAACCAATTACAGATTTACCAGTTATTGATACTCCCTGTAAATCTCCTTGTCCACCTTCTGCAGAAATGTGCATCTACATGTGTAAATAAAATTAAATAATTTTTTAATTTTTTCTTGTGAATGACTATTTTTGAATTGTATTTATGTTACTGAACTATAGCGAAGTTAAATATTGAATACAATATCAATATGCTTTGTTTCCCCATTAGTAAAACCTATTCTATGATGGTTTCCCTGTTTTAATATCTTGAATTAATTTATCCACAGTAGGAGATTGATACCATGCTTGTTCCAGTGAAGACTTGAGGCCATCAGAAAGCTCTTAATTTGGGAGTAATTAAGGATTTGGATAACCCAATATATTAGCAGCACGACATGTAATTTAGATAGAAATTTAGAATTTCAACATTTTTATTCTTACAAATACAAATATTATCATAAAAAGCATTTTTACATTACTCATAGAATTTAATTAGTAGTAGCAATATCATGATAAAGAACAGAAAGAATTTTCATTTATCTTAAATAAAATTTTAGATTAGTAATTTTGAAGTCAAAGTCAAAATATTAATGGCCTTTATTTGACATCTCCCATACCAGATCATTAAACATAGTATTCATATGGTTAATCTTTATATCCATACCTTCAAGTAAAGTAAGGGCTTCTGCGGTATTATTGGATTTGACCAATTGAATGACATTTTCAATGTTATTTGATAATTGGGAATGGGTAAATCTCATATGGTTCATCATTTCATCTAAAGAACTTGTTTGAGCATATACTTGTGGAAAAACAAAAAGAATTCCAATCAATAGAAGTACAATGAATGTCTTCATAATATTATTATACAATTTAATCTTTTAAACGTTTAGAATAGTAGGCTTATTTCTTTAGTATTCTTTTTCTCAATAGAATTTAATTTTTTACTAAAATAATAAATTAGAACATTAACTTCATGAACAGAAACATTATTTTGTCTATTCATAGGCAGTTCGTGACCAGTTCATGACTTACAATTTTCAATGAACTTGAAAGTTCTGTTAAGTCATAAGCACATGACTAAAAAAACAAATTTTCCTTATTTTAGTTATTGATTTAAGTTGGTAGTAAAATAAATGGGTGTCAAGAAAAACTCAACACCCATTGAAATTGGTTACAAACGATTTGATGGAGCTGGTATCACAATAGAGTATGTTAAAAAATACTTGGTTTCAGTTGGTAAACTATTAAGCTAAGATATCCGAGCTTTATCTATTGTGTATATAACAATAGATTTACTATTACAGTAAAACAAAAATAATGATTCTAGAAAGTATACTATAACAAAAGCAATAAAGAAAATTTCCCCCAACAAACATCCATTCTAAAATTAGTTAAATCAATAACTACATAGGTTATTTACCTAATGATTCTTAAATAAATCTTTTTCCTGCATACAGTTATAGAAATTTAGATTATAGCAGAATTTTCTTAGGAACAAGGTTAATGATGTTGACATTTCCTTACCGATTATCCTCCTCTTCAGTGATTACAACTATAGGATAGCAAAGTTAGTATATGAATTCCCATATATAATGCGGTCACCGGGATTTGAATTCCCGCTTTACTTTTTTGAATAAAGTCCCGGGTTGCGGGCTAACTTCGCATGGTATATGCATGGAAGGCCAGTGTCCTAACCAAACTAGACGATGACCGCAATTCATTATTTAAGAAAATCAATAGATATTAAATCTTCCCATCAAATAAATAATTATGAATTACTTCGTATCAAAATTATGGATACACCAGATTAAAATCAATTTCTCCTCCGTGAGCTTGAAAACTTGATGTTTGTTTATATGCGAAACTCCCGTTAACTTGAAAACTAGAGGATTTGTCAGCAATTTTATTCCAGACATTATATATCCTATCATCTTTTTGTATTGTTTTTTCATCTTTTAATGTCATAGTTCCATTGCCAATTATAGGATAAATACCAGCCTGTGAATCCACAAATCCTTCTGGTCGTTGTCCGATATCTCCAGATGCAATGCGTATCTTGTCTAAATTGACATTATAATTAATATTTTCTAGGATTAAAGTTCCTTCGTTTGGATTATAAACATCAAATATTGTATTGATTTTAATATTATTATCAATATTTGTAACTGAAACATTTTTAAGTGAAATTTCTAAAGCTTTTGCTTCTGTCACAGCTCCTTGATTAAATTTTGGAGGACTAATTTTAAAATCAGACTCTTGCGAAAAGATCATTATTATAACTGCTACTGCAATAATCCCAATAGCAGAATATATAATTTTTTTATTTATATGACCTACTCTATATTTATTAATTTTTTTTGCAATTGCTGATATTTCATTGTTAATTTTATGCTTAATATCATTAGTATATTTTGTGGGTGGACCTATTGGCTTGTCATCGGGTGGACCTATTGGCTTGTCATCGGGTGGACCGCTTCTTGAACTAAAAGCGAGATATTTAGAATTGTTAGTTTTATTGTTTTTACTATCATTATAAGAGATACCAAAGAAATTTGGAGGGTGATAAAGATTATTCTCTTCGTTATTATCTTTTTTATTATTCATTACATAAATTACATATTTAACATAATTTAATAATTTTCATTAAATTCAAAACAAGTCTTATGTTAATTTCCTTTAATTCCTGCAAATTTTTTTTCATAGACTATTCTTTCTCCCTTTTTAATTTGTATTATTCTGGTCGCAGGAATAATCTCAAAATTTTGTGAAATTTCCATAAATTTTAAAAGAGGAATTGAAAGAATTGTATCAAAATTTCGATATGAAATAATATATTTATGCGGATTATCAGCATATATTGCTTTACTTAAAATTTCTTGAAGCTTTCCTTTTTTCTTCCTCATGTATTATTAATTGTTCTTTTTATATTAAAATATTATAAAAATTACGTAACTCATTACTAATATAAAAAATGTAGGAGTTGATATAAAATAGGAATTATCAGATATATTTGAAAATTATCAGATATATTTGAACATCCGGTGCTTATTTACGATGATAAATGTTAGTTATATATAATAATAATAATAATAAATTTGTTTTTTGGTTCATGGTCTTTCTATTAGTTGGATACAAATTGAAGGTTGGAGTAAGAGTATGAGTTGCTATTTATTTAATTGAATAATATAATTATATTTCCAATTAAGATTGGATTATATAATTTTATGTCTATTACTTTAGTAATATTTTTTTAAAATCAGTAACAAACAGATTTATCGCTCGATATTATAGAAAGATAAAAAACACATTTAAACACACTTGAGTAGGTTTTAAACTTCTAAACAAAAAAATAAATAATGCTATGTTATGTCGCGGCTTTACAAAATACTGAGGAATTTTCTTTTAATTAAAAGATTATTCAAATAACAATTATCTTGGGTTCGTCTACCTATTATAGTCATCTTCAATTCTAATTATATCATTTTCATCAAATTTTCCATAGGATATTTCTAATATTATACAATCTTCTTCTAGTGCTGCTATCCTATGTTTTGCACCACAAGGAATTGTTATATTTTCATTCTCTTTAACTACAAGTTCTTTTTTATCAATATTGATCTTAGCTTTTCCTTTTACAATTTTCCAAAATTCACTTCTATGTTGATGGTATTGGAGACTCAATCTAGAATTTGCATTAACATAAATCAATTTAACAGTACAATTCTCATTCTCATGGAATTTTTCAAATTTTCCCCATGGACGATTTTCTGTATAAATTCCCATTATTATTAAATCATTATATTTAATCATATAATAATTACTAATGAATATTCGACATTTCATTCTATAAGTTATAACGTTGTATTGGGAATGTATAAAAGAATCATTAAAATTAAAATTATTAATTAGATGTCTGAAATACATTATACTGAAGGAAATTTGATTATTCTTTACGCTATCCATAAAAATTCCTCATTACAATTACCTAATCATATTCTTGAAAGAATTGAACATTGTAATAGATTATATCAGATTATTTTAAAATCAAAACCAGATTATAATAAAACTATTATATTAATAGTTGCTGAACCTCATTATTCTGAATTAATAAAAAAAGAATTGATCAATAGACAGATAAATGAAGAAATTATAATAATTGATTCAGATTCAAGTAAAGTATCTCATACGTTTGATAATCTTAAAGAATTGCTTAAACAAAGGATTAATCCACCTTTTGTATATTTTGTAGGTTCGGTTTGGCTAAAAGATGTAGTTGATTCAATTGTTAAATCACAATTTAAAGAATACAAGATTCAATTTGAAGGCGCATTAGATCATCGACCTGTCATGGAAGTTGAACACGATAAATCCCTTGAAACTCCCAAAAAAGGAAAAGAACACTTTAAACAGGTAATAAAAAATAAAGCATTCGATATGTTATTAAATTATATTTTCCCAGAAGACCACAAATAACTATCTTTCAAAAATAAGAACTAAAAAAGTTTCAAGTTAGAAATACACTATTTAATAAAATTTGTTAGGTTTTATCGAGCTAATTTGGATTCTTTAGTGAACAAGTCTGCTACTTGTTCTTTAGTAAAAGCAACATCCCATACTTGGATATCATCCAATTGTCCTGTATAATTACCATTTATCTTTCCCTTTTCAGCTAAAGAATTTGCTCCCAATCGTATGGTCTGTTTTCCTGTATTATCAGGTGTTATTCCTGTTTTTGTTGAGTTAGTTGCAACTTCTAGACCGTCCATATATAGTTTTAACAAATTTAATTTTTCGTCAAAAGTTAGAATTGCATTGTGCCAGACGCCATCAGCATATGAACCCTGAGAAGTAATATAATTATCCTCTCCACTTGAGGTCTCAAATCCGCCTCCAACTTGTTCTCTATTGTCAAGCCATATTCCATAGTTAAGATTAAATCCAGGTCTGTCACTTCCAAATCCTCCTTTATTTAGTAAAAAAGCATTATCTCCAGAAGTGACATTCATTGCTGTATTAAACCATACAGACACTGTAAAACCATTTAGATTAATATCACGACTATTTACAACATCTGCATAATTAATACCGGAAAATTCTATTATCTTGGAATTCTTAACAACAGGCGATTTGTTCTCTTGAGCAAATATATCTACATTATTTAACATACTATTTTTGTAGTTTTCTGTCAATCCAAAGTATAACAATAAAATAACAAAAATGGAACCTATAATGCTGGAAATTCTTCTATTCATTTAGTGTGTTATAATTTTTGACAATTTAAATATTTTTTCTTTTTATCTCATAGAAGAATAATAACAGTAATTTAAAAAGTCAGATTTGTAGGTATAAATTACCAACTAATTTTTTTTGGAGATGTAAGTTGCTTTTCTAATTCATCTAATCTTTGAACTGAATCTGGATTCTTACGTAATTCCGAAAAAGAGTCATCATTTCTAATTTTTTGCATCACCGCAATTACCTCTTCTTCTGTTACACCATGTTTTTTATCATATTCAATTTGTTTTGTACAATTAGACATAGTACTATATTTTTTAAAATTGCGCTTCTCAAATGAAGTCGCAGTTGGAGATAACCCCTTTACATAACGAACAATTACTTTTTCAACATGTTCTAAATGCCACTCTCTCATAGCAAAACTATTAGGTTTCATAAATATATCCACATCTATTTTTGCCAAAAAGGATATTTAAATTAATATACAAATTATATTCTGGAATCATTATATTCATAATTTATATGAAGTTTTTTTCATATACTAATACACTTACATCAAAAATTTTTAGAAAATTATTCTGATAAATATTCTGACAATTTGAGATTGTCTTCTCCTGGTATCTTTGCAATTTCGAACCTTTCTTTGACTTTTAATAACGTAGCAGTTGCATCAATTCCTAATTTTGTTGTAAGTAAATTCACTTGGTCACTAGAAGGATCAAGGCTAGATCCTTTTGCATTCTCAATAATAATCAGGTCTTTATCTGCTTGACATCTTGTTGACACGGCATATTCTACTTCTACAGAATTTGTAGGGTTAATATCTTGATCAACGACTATTGCAATTTTAAGTGAGGGATGAGCAGCAAATGCTGCAAGTAAAGCATTTTTTGACTCTCCTTCTACTCTCTTCTTTATCTGTATTACTGCTGTTAACCAATTGCTTCCTCCGTCTGTCAGTAACACTTGCGATGTACTTGGAACAACGTTTTTTACTTGGTCTAGCATCTTTGACTCCACAGGTAATCCCATCAATAGACGATGTTCAGAATAACCAGGAAGAATATCATGGAAAATAGCGTTGTCTCTAAATCTTATATTTTCTAATTCAAGTATAGGTTGCTGTCTTCTAAAATCATATGTTTTTAGCATTTCTACCATCCATTCCTCATGGGTTTTATCAGATAATATTTTTCCTTCTAATACGATTTCTGACATTGTAGGAATAAGAAGCTGCGAAAACTTGTTAACACCCAATTGCAGATTTCCGTTTAGTAGTGTATTTGCTATATGCATTTCATCTATACCATAGGATGCTTGGTAAGCTGCTGCTATGTTAATTGCAGGATGAACTCCTATAACAATTGCAACCTTCAAATCTTCCCCATGATCTTTAGCATACATAAAACATTTATGCAAATGTCTTCCCTCTACCATTCTTATTGCCATGTTTTTATCGTCTAATTTTAACAACCGATGGGTAGAAGAATTTTGATTTCCGTTTTCTTGGTCTTTTGCATACACAATTGATGAAGTAATATATGGTCCAGCATCATTTTCAAAATGTGTAACAATAGGAAGAACAGATAATTTATTTGACGAATTTTGATAATATAGAATATCGTTTACGGTTTTTACTTTAATATTCATATTGTTGATAGATTTGTTAATGATTGGATGGATGTCGTTTTTTTCTTTTGCCCCTATTGCCATGGCAAATCTTTTTCTTGTTCCAATAAGATTACTAATAACTGGAATAGTTTTATCTTCAACATTTTCAAATATTACAGCTTTATTACCATCAAGTTTACTGACTATTGCTGGTAATTCAAATATGGTATTAACATTCTTTTTAATTCTAATGATCTCATTTTCGTTTTCAAGTAATTCTATAAATTTTCTTAGGTCATTCTGAATATAAGTCGTGTTAGAATTATCTTTTCGCATCTTTTTCAGCCTGTGTACTTAGCATATTTAGTATCTCACCCATAATTGTTTTCATACTCTTAATATCTAATGGTGTTTTAATATGCAGAGATACTAAACAAATTCCATTTAACATTAATGATATTCTTTGAGCAATGGATTTAATGAAGATTGAATCGAATTTGCTGGGTATTACTATAGCTGATGTTACTTTATTTGATATACTAGATGCGATTGTAACAGAACCGATTTTATTAGAATTTTCTGATATTACGATAAAACATCCATTTTCAAAAAAAATTGATTTTACATGAACGATTTTTTTATCATCTATCCGAATATCTTTGACTAAAATACCGTCTTTCTCTTCCATTTTATGCTATCATTATTAAACTAATATCATTTTTATTAAATTAAGTTAATAATAATAATGAAAAACACAAAAATTATTAAATAATCTACGTTATCGTTATAACAAGTTATAATATGTAAAATATTAATTATCAAATGTAAATTATAAACAGATTCTTTGATCTTTTAATCAGTATTATATTAATTATGATTTAACTTTGGATCATAAATCTTGCCATTTCTAAAAGCAATTAATCTAGCGGATGATTTATCTTTAAGAATTCTTCTATTACTTTCATTATTTTGGATGGATGAAGTTCCATGCTCATTTACTATCTCAACATGAACCAAATCTTTGAAATTGGATTTTATTAAAAATGCAATAGTTCTAGCCATATTGATGTTACCGTCTCCTATTCTTACAATCTTTTTCTTTGCATTTATCTCTGAGAGTATTTTGATGATAAAATTCAAAGTTGATTCGATTGTAGATAATACTACACTTTCTATTTCATCATATAAATAGAAAATTGATATCCCTATTCTATTTCCTGGATCAATACCAATTGTTAATTGATCATAAGTATGAGATTTTATTAATTTCCTTAATATTTTTGCCTTTATTATTACAGGATTCTCATTTAATTCTGAATCTACTATTATATTTTTTTTCTTGAATATAGGCGATTCTTCCTTGGATGTGATTATTATCCTTGAATAAGAGTTTAAAGCTTCTGATGGTGATAACTCCTCATAATTTAATTGAAGTAATTTTAGGGTATTAATAATTTTATAATACGATTTACCATTAAGTGTGGCTACAGTAATTTTATGGTTGATTGCTTCCCTCATTAAGGGTAATTCAAAAATCCTTTATCATTAATTAGTATTAAATGTTATCCATTCAATGAATTAGTTAATTATTTTTTTATAGATCAATCTTTGTTCTTATCAGAATTGCTGATGTCAATAGAATTGCTGGTGATTTATCAATATAATTACTAATAATATCTCAAGTTCTAATGGATAATCAGTGTATTATGAGTATTAATTTAAAATTATTCTCATATATTTAATAATAAAAATTGATCCTTACATATTAACACAAATAAAGGATTTAATATCATTTTAGAAAATAAGCAATTAGAATTGCAAAAAATCATGAATGGTAAATAAATTTTACACCAATATGTTAAGGAAACACTTTTACTAAAAAGTTAGAAATCATTTAAACAATAATAATTTAAAATACTTTTATCAAATTTAAACAACTATATTATCTACATAAAGCAAAATTCTAACCAAACAAGATTTAATTTGTATTAAAAATATAATGATAAATTAATTATATCAGATTAATTCTTTCAATAATTAATACTTATCAACCTGATCTAATTATGAAGTTTTGTAATTGGAAAGGTTAAATTATTTATTAATAAATAAAATAAATAATCATTTATTGGATTATCACCTCAAAATTATCCTATGATTATAAAAGATTTTACTATAACTGAGTATATAGTATGAAAGTTTTGTACACAAATTAAGTCTTAAATTAATTAATGTCCATTTCTAATAATGATAAAATACAGATATTAAATACTAATATATATGATAATTTCTTCAAAACAGATCATATTAAAATCGAATACTTCTATATCAAATTATATTATCATTTATTATTTATTTAATTGTTTTTAATACAACAACTTATTCATTTACTATTTTTTATAAAACTAATTGTTTATATAATATAATACAATAAAAATATTAATATACATATCCCATATTTTTTGTATGTATTTATAAAATTAATTTCTATAAATAATCTATTTGTAAATTACTCTTGTATTATGTAAATTTCTATTTTTGAACTATTTTTATTAAATTCATTAAAATTTTTTTCATCAAATATCAATATAGCCTAACTTGTACTTAAAATAGTTATTAAATATGCTCTATTAGTATTTCCATAAGAGTTGAAACAACTATATTTTCGTTTAACTATTCTTTACTAGATAGTCAATTTTGGAGTCTGATATAAAATCTCGAATATATCACCATGAATCGATTGTAAATGATAGACTTTTATGGATAGATATAAGAAATCTAACCCATGAAAAAATGAATAACTTTGGGAGACAATATATTATAACTACAGATCTAATGTTTATAGCTTTTCATAGATTAGGATAGCTGGCTAGGAGAATTTAGTCGTTTATTATATATTTCTGTAAATATGTTGCCTCTAGAATTATTAAGGATAAAAATAACTAATAAAGGTCAAAGAATTACTCCTTTATTTTGTTTAGCCTCTGCTGATAATCTTTCAATTGCCCAAAAACTAATAATGGAATTTGAATCCTCATATAACAATAAAGAAACAAAAGGAGATTTACAAAAAAGATTATTTTTGTATGAAAATAGTTACCGCGATTTTAAGCTAATTAGAGGTCTCATTGCACTATTAGAAAGAAGATGTGTTTTCAAAGTTAATCAATTCTTTTCCTCAGATTATAAGAACCAATTTTTTTCAACTCAAATACTATCTTCGTTTTCGTTACGTAAAGTTTTATTTGAGGAATCTTCAAGGAGAGGATTGCCTCTAGATCCTACTAAACGAGATAACATTTTTCAGCACGTTGCTTCCAAATTAGGTATAGAAACTAATTATTTGAAGAAATTGATGTGGCTGGATCAAGAAGATTATCTAATTCTCGAAAGCTTTAGTTCACTTGAACCTATACATTTACTAGGAATATATAATTTATCACTTTTGCAGACATTATTATTTAATTCTGTTAACTTTGAATTCACTATAAAAGGAGGAACAAATTGGAAACAAGTATTAAGAACAATCAAAAGATTTGGGCTAATGTACAACCTTCAAAAAACTCAAAAGAATTCAGGCAACAAATTTCCTACAGAAATACAATATAATCAAATTGAACCAAATCTTGTGTACGGTGATGATTTTAAATCATATTTCAATGACAATATAATCTGCTCAATAGATGGACCTTTGAGTATATTTAAATTAACTAATAAATATGGTATTTTAATAGCAAAAGTAATTCCTAAAATTATTTCGGCTTCTAAATGGAGTATTAAAGCATCAATAATTAAAAATACTCTTTCAGGAAGAAAGCTTTACGATTTTGATCTTTCTTCAGATAGTGAAGTACATTTCTTTAACTCTAT
>DASUCH010000054.1:0-24680 GCA_035762785.1 Nitrososphaeraceae archaeon
GCAATTTCACTAGCCAATTATTGCTGCTTTGAATGATATTCTGTTAGTTTGTTATTGAGATCTAACATGAGATAGATTGCCATTTGTATTCTCTGTAAAGGACTATTTACTTGATCTCTAATAGTTGTTGACCCATTTTAATGAAGTTTCATTTTGAATTATATTCCTACTACATTCACTATTTGTGGCATTGGTTGAATACCAAGGAAAATTTGTCATTCTGATTCTGAACCTTTAAACTCTATATAATGATGGGAAATTTCTTGATACTTTAGTCATTAAGTTCTACTAGTACTGATATTTGATTTTTGATTAAATTCTGATTAATTTTTATATGTGGTTTAAAAAATTTTTTTTGATTTTTTCTATATTGTTCATTTTTGGATTTACTATGTATAGTAGAAATGATAGGTCTCTCACATTAGGTTAGCCTATCAAAAAGCTAAAATATCAGCTTTAATTACAAATATTAGCTGTTTTGAATAATGGGTGTCAGAGGCTACAATAACACCCACTGGAGCGTAACAATCAATCAAGGTGGAGTAGCAATTAATAGTAGAACTTGAATGAATAAAAATTTTGATTAGAAAGATTACAGAATTATGTTAGGGAAATATCCGACGCTTTTTTACACCCTTTAGAAATCTGACGTGATGCTTACAAAACCGAAAATCATCACTTTTAAAGATTGATATAAATTTTGATATCATTTTGATTCTTTTACTACTTGTTTTTCTTTTAATGCTATTATACCAGCGATAACAAATAAAATAAATCCTGGTATACCGAAAAAGGTAGCAGTAGCTAATACTAATGTTCCATAAATAATTAAAGCTATTCCCACGATTCTTGTATTTTTAATATAGAATATAGAAACTATTCCTGCTAAATTGATAAGTAATACAATGAAAACATGCAAAATAGTACCTCCTAAAAAAAGCCCTAAAAGAGGTATACCAATTAATGAATTTATAAAAAAATATATTAACAAAATTATAATACATACCGTTATTCCTAATATAGTATTAATTATTGTTAATTTTTTGTATAATTTCATTCATATTTAATTTCATAAAGGATAAATTAAACCTTGATATATGTATGTAATTAACAAAAAAGAAATGGATAATCAAATTCTTTAAATTGCAATAATTTTTAAAAGAGATTCCTCTTTATAGGTCATTTTTGTTCCTATATCATACTACAATTAATAGCATTTAATTTATACTCATTGTCAATTTTCAACCTATAGTTTAGTTTACATTAATAAATTTTGTAAATATAATTTAAATATAATTTTTAATGAAAGTATTCTACCATTCTTTTAGAACTTTCATTATCATTAATTACTATAGAATGATAATGATTCTCTTCTCCATTTATTTCAGCATGAGATATAAGAAAGATCTGTTTAAAGCTTTGATCTTTCATCAAAATATCCATTATTACATTTCTTCGAAATTCGTCAAGACTGGTCATAGGTTCATCCATTATAATAAAATTTATCATAGGTACTTTTTTTTCTAGGTGTTTGAAAGGTCTGATAGTCGACATAAGCTTTGATATAGAAATCCGAAGTGCAAGCCCAAGAGCTGATTCATCCCCTCCACTTAGTTGTTCTTTATTCTTTGTTATGTGATCTTTATTATCTACCAAAGTTAAAGTTAAACCATGAGATATTCTATCTTTTATTTTTCTCATTGTAGATGATATATTAGCAATTTCATATCTACCTTCTGTAAAAGGTATTAGATAAAAATTAGTACTTTTCATTAAAACATCAGACAATCTTCCTTCAACAATATCGTTAGAAATAAAGCCATCTATTTCTCCTAGTAAAAATAGAACATGTTTTAACAAATATTCTTTTTCTTTAAGTTTCTCTTCTGCAACTCTTAAATCGATTATTTTCTTTTTTCTGATTTCAATTTCTTCTTTCAGATAAGAAATATCTCCTTGAATATTTTCAATAATCTTAGCTTTTTCTTCAATTCTTACTGTAATATTAAGTCTTTTCGAAATTAGTTCGTCAATACTATTGCAATAAAAATTTGCTAATAGGTTATGAATATTTGATACTTTTATATCATCGCAATATTTTTGTAAATTTAATTTATTTGACTGAAGTTTTAATAAAATGTCATTTTTTTCTTTATTGAATATGTTTATTTCTTTTTTCATTTTTTCAAGCTTAATTTTTTCTAATTCTATCCTTTCTTGAAAATTTTTTACAAGTTCTTTTGATGAAAAAATCTTATTTTCTATCTCTGATATTGATGAAATAAGATCATCAATTATCCTTGAATTTAAATTATTTAGTTTATCATATTTTTTATATATTTCTGAAATAGAATTTAACTCATTATGTAAATTGACACGTTTTTCTATTAATCCATTTACTATAGTGACTATAACATCTATTAATTGTCTTGATCCTTTTTTTTCGTCAAGTTCTGTCTCTATTTTCTTTAATGTTTTTTCTAATTGATTTATCTCTTTTTTAAATGAATTTTCTTTATTAAATATATTTACTCTTTCTCGTTTGAGATCAAATATTAAAGTATTTTTCTCATTAATCTTACTATTACATATTGGGCATTTATCTCTATCTTGTATATATTTAATGCTTTTGTTCTGAATTTCATATAATAACTGATTTGACGTAAGAAGTTTCTTATGTTCCTCGATCCTAGCTAATATTGAAATTCTTTCTTTGTTATTTTTTTCTAATTCAATTTGATTTTTTTCTTTAACTTTTTTAAGTTCTTCTATATTATTTATTAATATATTTTGAAAATCTATATTTAACTTTCCATTTGATTTTGATATCAAATTTCTTATTTGTTTTTCATCATTATCTATTCCTTTTAATATATCACTAGCTTTTCTTATACTATCTTTTGGTGGACATTCTTGTAGTTCTCTTGAAAGCTTTAAAATTTTTGAATTTAAGAGAAAAATTTTATCTTGAAAATCTTTTACTGTATTTTCTTGTACTAATATATTTTCTTTTTTATAAGTATACATTTTTTCTGTATAATCTAAATCCTTTTTATATTTCTCTATATTTTCGATGATTACCTTAATTTTCTTTAATTTTTCTTGAGAGGGATAACTCATTAAAGTATTTTTATCTTGTTTTATTTCCTGCAATTTTAGTTCAAGTTTTTCTTCTTTATCTTCTAAAATTAGTTTTTCCTTTTCCAATTCATTTTGTTCTATTAATAAACTTCCAATTTGTATTTTTAAATCTTTGATTTCTTCATTAATATTATTAATTTGATTCTTTAAGTATTTTTTTATATGGTCATCAAAATCATTTAATCCAAATAAGTTCTTAATTAATTCTCTTAATTCACTTGGATCTGCGAGTGCAAGTTTATCTACTTCTTTTTGTCTAATATATACAGTTTTTTCTATTACTTCTGGGTATACTCCCAAAAGTGATTCTATTTCTTGATTAACGATATTTGGACCTCTACAAAGCTGAATGAATCTCTCTTCATTTTTTTCTTTTTTAAATAGCAATGCAGAAGATTTTACTAAATCATTTTGAGGATCCTCAAATGACTTTCTTTTTCTAATGACTTCAATTGTTCTTATTACTCTATATAGAATGTTACTTATTTCAAATGTTATAGCTACTTCACATTTAGATTCTCCAGTTTTAATTATCGATTTTCTATCTTTTTCTGCCATCAAATGTTCACCAAGTAAACCCCATAGAATAGATTCTATTATACTTGTTTTACCCATTGAATTTTTTCCTTTAATAATAAAGAATCCTTCTCCAAGATACCCTTCATATGGTATGGAAATATTATCAAATGGTTTGAAATTTTTTGATTCTATTTTCAATATTTTCATAATATCACTACTGATTCTTTAATGATTCAAAGAAAAGTTTTGCAAGCATGTTAGCATCTAAATTATTTTTTTTTAGATCTTCTTTTCTAGTAGACGTAATATATTTTTTAAATTCTTTTTCTGGATCTTCTATTAAATATTCTATAAATGTATCATCTTGTTTAATTTGTTTAATAATAGTATCATCATAATATTTTGGTGTTTCTAGAATAAATTCTACTATGTTATACTCATTGCTATTTAATGTTATTTTATTTAAATAAGATGATATTTCGTGGATATTATAAAATGAACCATAGCTTCTATTACCTTGTATAGTTATTTTAACTCTAGCAGCGGTTTGATAATTATAAGGTGTATTAAGTTCCTTTTTCTCAAATATCTTTTTAATACGATCGATAATTTTAGAATTATTATCATCTGGATAAATTTCTACATGATCACTTACTATTTTTCTCTGTTGAGGTAAAAGTTTTTGAATCACTTTAATTTTAGATTTAGAAGAAGAAGAATAATCATCAATATCTATAACCAAATAACCTTTTTGATAAGTTTCTTCATTAAAACTCCACAATTCTGTCGAGCCAGCATACCATGCATTATCACTGATTTGTTGCATCTTATGATTATCTCCAAGTCCAATATAATCATAATCTCCCATCAAAAAATTGCTGTTTAGTGTATGATTTTCTATCATTCCATGAGCTAAAAATACGTTTATCATATCAGAGTTAATATTATTGTTTTGTATGTGGACCCAATCTTCATATTTTAATAATAATTGTGGTAAGTCATTGGATTCTAATGATGGATGTGCGTGAATTCTTAAATTCAAAGTTGGGAAATCTTTGAATAAAGGTTGTTGATTTCTTATACTATCTCTTATATCAAAATACGTAAAAAGATATACATTATCAAACAAAACTGTGTATTCAGTTAATGGCGAAATTCTATATTGCATATAACGACCATGATTTCCATCAATTATAACAATGGGAATATTATTTTCATGTAATTTTTTGAATGTCTCTGCAGCTACTTTTCTTGCAAATTCTGGTGGTGGTGAAGGTTCAGTTCCTGATGGAGTGTCAAAAAAATCTCCGCTATGAATTATGATATCAGGTTTTTCATCTTTATCAAGATTTATTATTTCTTCTATAAATCTTCTCCAAGAATTATAAAAATCGTCTTCTATTGGTTTTATCTCTTGATTAATAATTGAAGCTCTTGTTCTTTTTGGCCTCTTTCCAAGATGGGTATCAGAGATATGAATTATTCTCATTTTTAGCAAAATTTAATTTTAAATAATAAAATATTAAAATTACAAATGAAAATAATATAACAATTAAAAATCATAATTATCCTGAGTATAAGTTAAACTATTTGGTATATTCTTTTTTGTATATGAAAGTAATTTATTTTCTTCTACAAATGTCTCTGATGAATTAAAGACATTTAAAAAAAGTGGAGTTCCAGCAAAAGAAAGAGGAGATACTGGTCCTTGGCTCATAAAAGAATATTTTCTGGATTTAGTACTAAATGAAGTTGCAGGATCAGTAAATGATTGATATAGTTTAAGTGCATTATGATCAGATACTAATTCTCTTAGAGTAACTAAATCACTTCCTATTGATAAACCAAAACCACAGAACATTATTCTTAATTGTTGAAGAATATCCTTATGTACACTTGAAATTGAGGTACTTATAAACATCCATCCTAACCCATATTTTCTAGTTGTTCTCACTGCGTCCAAGAGAGTAAGTCTTAGATTTTCAAGGTCGGAGTTTTCATATTTTTCTCTTCTTGCAAATCTATGTGCCTCATCAAGTATAACTAAAGTATTTAGTGAGGTATTTTGTTGCCAACTTCTTTCTCCTAAATTTATTAAACCGTACAAAATTCTTTTTAGAATTAATGCTTGTATAGTTTCATTCCAATAATCCAGTTTTAGATGATGAGCACTTTGTAATGATAGATCTACTATAACTAAAGGTTTTTCATCACTTGTAAATCTTTTTAGTAGAGAGTCTACAGTTTGTGCTCCTGGTCTATAATGAAATAGTTGACAAATCGGTTTCCAAAATCTTTCATATAAATAATTTTCATCGATTTCTGATAGAACTATATTTAGTCTTGCTCTTGGTTCAGCAGTAGAATATATTAATAGTTGAATATTAGGATTACGCAAGATATTAAGTACTTGTTGGAATGATTCCAATTCAATAAGATTGGTTAGACTTATGTGTAACCTATTTTTTAGTTCATTTATTAAAATAGTAACTGCATCGCGTTTATTTTCTCCTTTAACAGACAGATTTGGGAAAAATGAAGATTCATATAGGATTTCTTCGAATAATTCCCATCTGTCTAAGATTAAATTTCTTATATTTACTATTTCAAATTTCTTTCCTAATGAATTTAATATTTCTTTAATATTTAAATTAAAGCCATTATTTTTTGATTGATAATTCAATCCATTAGTATTATCAAATATTGCATCTTTAGAAAATTCACCTACTGGATCAAATACAAAAAGACCCATTTCAGGGTACTTGGCATATGCCATTAGAATCATCTTTGCTAAAGTTGACTTCCCAGAACCTGTTGTACCAAATATACCTAAATGATATGCTTCCCCTGCACCTTCAATTCCATCCCCAAAATGTTTAAACCACATCGGTAATTTAGTTTGTGATCCATATACATATCCTAAATAAAAGATTTTGTCCAAATGTTTTTCGAGTAATGAATTTAGTATATTATCATTTGTTACATGTATATATGTTCCTGTAGCAGGTACAGTCCCTAATAAACTGGTATCAAAAAAATTCTCTTCATCGTTATTGCTAAAGACTGCACTACATAATAGTTTTCCTACGTGCGTATCTTGAATTCCACTTATAGGATTTACTAAACCTCTTTGTCTAGCAACAGATTTTATAGTAGGATCTTCTAGTAGTACATTTTTGAGTTCTATCTCTGTAATTTGTCCTAATGAATAATTGGATTTAGATTCTTGTATATATCTAAAAATTACAAGCTCTCCTATTAATTTTTTAGTTACAGCGCTTTGTAATATATTTAAACTTATTTCACTGGTCGATGAGGGAGATCCGATAGTACCTATTGGTTCGGTATTAGATAAAAGCTGATTTAATTTTATATCACAATTCAAATATGAATCATTATTTTTAATTTTATTATTATTATCGTTATTGTTATCGTTATTGTTTATATTATTTGAGCTCATACCTATCACATTCCACTTTCTGTTCTATATGAATGCATAATAAAAATGATATCAGATATACTTTCATCATTTTTTTCAAATTCGGTCATGTTTCTTGTTAATACCTGTTTGTATGCTGGAATAGCATGTGCAATATGTTTAACCATGCGATCTGCAAGATAAAGAGGATAAGGCTCCATAATAGAGGGAATTGAACATTGACTTTTGATTGATTGAATTAATGCATAAAATCTATTACTATCATTTGCTACTGAAGATGAAATCTCAATTCTAATAGCAGGGGACCATTTGTAAGGCTTATAATAGATAACATGTAATCCTTTAATCTCATCAATAACTCCCTCCATTAAATGTTCCAATTCATAATCATCTTTACCATTATCAATAGTAGGGAGTTTCTTATGCCAATTTTCTTTTAATGCAAATGGTTTTGGAATTGTATATTCTCCTTCATTTAAAATTAGAGTTAGAATAGCTCTATCATCATAATCTGTAGGCCAATCATATATATCTCCAATATCATTTCTGGAAGTATATTTTGGAATTCCTATCCATTGTCTTTTATTATCTTTTGATTCTAAAATTTTTTTATAAGATATTAAGAAATTCTTATAGTTATCACGTATTTGATTTGCTGTAACGCTTTTTCGTTTTTCGATAAAATCTATAGCTTTATACATATGAATAAGTCCTGTAGTAAGAGATCCGTCTAAAAAGATTAAATCATATGGTGCATTTGCTGCAAGGTTAATTTCCATTTCTATCATTAATCCTCTAGCTGCAATCATATTTTCAGGATCATGTCGTTCAGGATTTATGAAGACATTATGATTAGGAGAATTCCATTTTCCTTTTTGATAAGGAGACATTAAACCTTCTACCCCAACAGCAGCTATAGCTATGAGATCTGTTCCTAAGAGACGTTCAATTGCAAACGCTCCATCTATACCACAAGAATTTAAGATCTTGTAAGAGTTTATTTCAGTATCTTTTCCTAAAATCTCGGATCTATCCAATTGTGAACGAAAATAATGTCTTTTTTTCCTAATTGTATCAATGGAATTAACTAAATCAGTACTTATTTGAGTTGTTTTTGATAACATCTCTTCAACAAGTGATGCAGGAATATCTAAAAATGGGAAATCAGTAATAGAAGTAATATTAGAGGGTATATTGCTATCGCTCATACAATATTACTTAATTTAATTTTATTTAATGTTAATGCTAATCTTTTTAAGTAAAAATAAAAGAATTAAAATTTTTATAGACACAAATAAATTAAAACTATAAACAGCTCAATTATTTTTTAGCTAATAACATTATTTTGGTTAAATAGATAGTAATTAGCAAGAAATTTGGAAACAATGTGATAAAATTAGTATAAAGAAATATCATTCAAAACTATCTGAAAAAACATTTACGAACCTTTTACATTTGCTACATGATGTTTTCGGCATGTTAAAGAAGTTTTTGAAAATATTATTAGATATTGTTTTAGTCAATACATGATTCACATACTAAAAATAAACAGTACCAGTGATAATTGCTCTCATCATTCAATGATAGCATTTCATAATTCAGAAATCAGAAATAATCGCCAAAAGGTCCAAAGAAAATCTTAATCAAAAATAGTTAGAGAAACAGTTCCATATCAGATTAAAATGTTATAACAATAATAATAATATTATTATTAAAAATACTCATCTATTAAACTTAATTTTAGTTAAAGGGAAAATTTTTATCAATATAATTTCTTATATTTAAGGAAAGCTAGGAAATAAATACTAGTATTGATTTGGTCATTATGGAAATTATATAGTTATAAAACTGATATAAAATCTGAAAGGGGAAATACAAAAGATTAAGGTTATTGTGTATATAATGTTGGATTTTATTATTTATTATATATTGTAGATGTATAGAAAATTAATATAGTTGTTTAGGAATATAATCATATCTACAAGACCCATCTATTGAATCTCCATCTTGATGATTGAAGTCTATTATTACATCCTCAGAATCACAAATAAAACTATCTCCACCTTCACCACCCTCTAATAAATCTGCACCTTTACCACCCTCTAATTTATCATCATCTTCTCCACCTACTAATGAATCATTTCCTACGTAACCTTTTAGAATATCATTACCTTCATCTCCGTTTAACTTATCATCACCTTTACCACCCTTTAAGTTATCATTTCCTTCACCTCCTTCTATCTCGTCATTACCAAACCACCCGTCTAATACATCATTTCCTTCAAATCCTTCAATATTGTCATTTCCCTCTCTACCAATAATTTTATCATTATCGGATGTTCCTTCCATAGAGAGAAGCTGAGAATTAGCAAATTCTATTGTAAAAATATTTGATATTATTATCGCTAGAAAAGTTACAATAGTTATTTTTAATATATTATACATTTTATATTCTATATTATCAATTTATTTATATTTATATACAATTATAAAAGATATTTAATAATTAATAGAGTATAATTAAAGAGATTTTTTTATATTATAATCTATTTAATCTATAAAAGTACAAAAGGGTAAATAACAAAATATTATAATAGACTAATAGATGAGAATATAAGAAATAATAAAATGTAATTTAATTCAGAATAGTTGTAAAAATGTATATAGTAACAATAAATTTAGGATGTCAAAGACTCTGTATGATATTTATAAGATAAAACTAAACTTTAATAATAATATAATGAAATGATTAATTCTATTGAAGATTTTGAGAATGAATTATTTTGATAAAAGTATTTAATCTATTTATTAAAGTTATATTGTTCAAACTGTTACATGATTAAGGTCGTATAGTTTTTGTCAAATAACATATTTTATTACTACAATAATATTACAATAAGATATATAATTTTATTATGCTATCTAATCATTATGTAATAGTAGAAAGATACTAGATATTAATAAATAAAGGGTTATGCTGGCGCAAACCCATGGTAATAGGGAATTTGTGCGAATTCATCATTTGAAGCAGGTTCCGTCAGAGAGATTAAATATCCATCAGGATCTAGAATAATTGTATTTTTTCCCGATGCGTCGTCTGACAATTTTTTATGAAAATTAACTTTCTTCTGAGTTAGATTATTATATATTGTATTTAAATCACTCACAGAAAAAGTTATGATTACAGAATTCTTATTATTTTGATTGGATTTTGAATTATCTAATTCTAATATAAGTTTAGTATTGGGAGACTCTTTTCGCGAGAATTCTATTTTATTTTCACTTTCTTTGTTTACTCTCAAACCTAGAATGTCACGATAAAATTCTATCGATCTTTTTATATCTGAAACTAACAATGTAATTCCTTCTATTTTATTTAACATGATTGTTACTACACTATTCTTTTTATTAAATTTAATGTTATTAATAATAAAATAATTTATAAAATCTATTTAAACTTTAATTTTTTTTACTTCTTAGTTTAACTTTTTTATATTGAACTATAATTATTCGAGTACAGAGTATAACAATAGTTTTTGGAATATTTTTCCAGTAGAAATAGAAGGGTAGATATTGATAAATGTATTTTTTGTTTTTTATAAAAATACATATCTCATGTTACTCGTTTTAATTAATATGGCTTTCTCTTGCAAAGTCATCTCTAAATTACTTGTATTAGTAATTGATAAGAGATAAATATATGAAATATTCTCAATTTAGATAATACATTTTATGACTAGAAGTAAAGTAATGAAAATTTATATAAATTTAAGAATATATAATAAATATCGCAGTAGTATTTTATTGTTGGTTATCGCTTACCTTATAAAATTGTATTATAAAATAATGTATTTGTATAAACAATGAAAAAAATTGAGATTATCATTCCTCATGAACGTATTGATAATGCTAATCATATCTTGAATAAATTTGGTATCAGGGATGAAATGTCTTTTTATCAAATAAATGGTAGTAGAGAAAAAACTGAATTTACATCTGTGCCTGTAGGAAGAAGTAATATTATGTATACTCCAAAATATGGAGGAAGAACCAAAATTGAAGCACTTGTTGAAGATTCTTTAGTTAACAAATTAGTTGAAGAATTATTAAATAAATTAACAACTGGTTCTGTATCTGATGGCAAAATATTTGTTTATGATGCTTATGAAGTTTATGATATTGGAAGCGGTAAAAAAACTGAATTGAATATATAAAGAATCACTTTTTAATATGAAAATAGTAAACAAATTATTCTATAGATAGAATATATACCCAACTGTTATAAATTAGTGGAACCTATCATTTTTGATGAAAATAATTCTTGCAACTACAACTTTAATTGCTTTTCTGGCAATAGGAATTATAGGCATAAATAACAATATAGGAAATGCATTTGCTCAAATGAGTTCAGAAGATCTTCCAATGGAGGAAATGATGAAGGATGAAACTGTTTCAATGACAATGTCTAATCAATCACAACCTATGATTAACTGGACTGGAACAATTGATGTAAAATCTACCATAGGAGAAGCATTCAAATCAAAAGTAAATGTTAACATGATAGATGCAATAAAATCAGCACAGGCAAGTGTTGGATTAAATTCTACTGTCAAGGAAGCAGAATTAACTCATGCACATAACTATCTAGTGTACAAGATAATGGTTATAGATGAAGATATGAAAAAGTATAAAGTCATAGTAGATCCAGGCAATGGAGAAATTCTGATGAAGAAGGAAATTACATGGTATGATGATCATGAAAAAATGAAATGTGAAGAAAAGGATGGCAAATACGGTCACGACTATAAAAAGATGAAAGATAAAAAATATTAAAAATATTTTTGGGATTTAGTAGTATTAAACTAAATCACTATTTTTTATATGTTATTATTGATATTGTTTTTGCTGTTCTACTTGTCCAGATTCTTCGCTTGTCAATCGTGTGTAGGTATTTAATGCTTTATCTATCAGATCATCTATTTTATTATAAGTAGATGTTTCTACTCTTATAGAAGAACCTTTTTGTGTAGAAATTTCAATCTTAAATTTTTCTTCATATTCTTCTTCTGCTGGTGTTACTATATCTTGGTTATCTGACACATTTATCAAAATATTTTGTGGGATATACTATTTAAGAAGATCAAGAATAATAATAATTAATCCTATTCAAAGGTGACCAAATACAAATTATCCAACCTATAAATAATTTGTTCCATATTAACAAATTAGATAATGTCAGACGATAATAGTAATGAAAAGAAATATAATTGTCAGTGCGGCGCATCTTTTGCTTCAGTAGAAGAATTAGACGAGCATAATCACAAAGCACATTAAAGTAAACAAACTAAAGTTTTCTCTAAAGTCTCCCCTTTTTTATTTAAACTTAATACTACAATACTCTAGATACTATTGTGTTAGAATAACAGAACAGAAGATAGTTGTAATTTTGAAACTTGTTTCGTATTTTATTGTTGTGTATTATCAATGATTAATCTTCATTAAAAATATATAAACAAAATTATTATATCAAATATGGTGACTTCAAGTTCATCAATAATGACAATCCATCCATCAAATTCTAGCATATAACGTCTGTGTATGGGTTATCGAATTACTACAATGAATGAAACTATCAGTTCAGTAGGTTAATCCAATTATAGCAGTTGCATTTTGTTACTTATTTTGTTACTTTGATTGGTTATCATAACTTAAATTTGATAAAATAATGAGGAAAAAATTAAGAGTTGAAACAATAATAGTTTGGTTACATTTAAGTTATTGGTAATTTTAATTCAATATCTTTATGAGGGCTTTCTTTAATTATCTCTTCTGCTAATTTGCAGTAACTCTCTTCATTAATATTATCCACGTTAGAAAATTCAAAAATTGTTTTGGTATTTGGTAAATGTATTCTTTGTAGATTTAAGTCACCATCTCCTTCTTCTCCTTTTCTAAATACATAACGTTGTCCTCGTTTGGTTATAGGATTCCAACTTAATAATATTCCATGTTTCTCTATATTCTCATTTGTTATTTTATCATAAACCTTTGTATGCATAAAGAGATGGAAAAAGGTCTCATTTGTATTGAAGAAATATCTTAGAGTATAGTAATTTTTGAGATGATGATGATAAGATTGAGTTGTTTTTAATTTCTTTGTTGATGAACCATAACGCCATTTAAAATAAGAATTGGTTTTTTCTGTTTGCATTTATATTGTATTAATACGTCAAACGACGATTTCAAATTTGCTATAAAAAAATTAGTGTATATTTATTATAACAAAATTAAAATGTTTGTTATAGAAGAATGACTATATCTAATTAAATATTTACTTTTAAAAAATCAATATTGCTTACAAAACTATTTTTGATTCTCTTAGAGTTGAACTACATACATTACTATTGATGATAAACAACACTTACAAGCATTGTTGTTAAGCATTACCTATTTACCTGAAAAAGTAGATAAATTAGGTATAATCAATAACTAGTAGAATTTAATATTAAATTTAATTTCTAAATTGAACTAAAACCCTAAAATTCAAAGATTAGGCATTACTGTTATGGGATGGATAAGTAAAATCGCAGGATATTTCTTTGGAATAATAATAGTTTTGTTTGGTCTTCTTTGTATTATAGCCGTAATACCACTATATGTAATATTAGACGGATTAATCGGATTGAATATAGTTATTTTGGGATTTTGTATTACTTATTCAGTTCATAGAGCAGGCAGACAAAAGAAAAATCAACAAGAACTTCAATTAGATGGGTACATTAACAATCAATAATAATTTATTAAATAGTATCTAACATCATTGTTAGTATACTTAAGATTCATGATTTCTGATTAGATATAGCGACAAGTGTAATATCAAATATATATTATACTAAAAATTTTCTTTGGTTCCAGTATATTTTCATTGCATTGTTATTTGCTATGACAATTCATTATATATTGCAGGTAAATTATTTCCAATCTTAAGAATATTGTACTAATTATGGCTTTTTTGCATGACTTCTAGTTGATAAAAAAGTTATAAAGTTAAATTGAAATATACTGTTAAATATACTTTATTTTATTGAAATAAATTTAAAAGTTTTAGAGAAAAAAGGAAAGTGACATATTATCGCAAGAAAAACAATTGAACCAAAAGGTAAAGATATTTAGTTGTTTTAGATGTGAACATCTTAGCATTTTCTCATAATGATTGGATAAACAGTAATAACTGTTGTGACTGTTATGAGATAAAATACTAGTAATTGACGGTTAATCGTCTACAACATATAGTAATTGTAGTGACTGTCTGGATTTTTTAACAACTTTTTTTCAGATATTTCCAAAACCTTTTTATTTGACAAAAAAATAAAAACATATTATAAAAACACGTTCTATGCTATTAGCAAAAAATTTTCTTTGAAAGTAAATTATCTAACAAACCAGGGTAGTGATTTTGGCTATTGTGTTACTTTTACAAAAAGAACTTCATTTATAGGTATAAAGTATTAATCAAATTAACCAAGACTAATTTTATAAAATATTGGCTTTATTTGGAAAGATAAACCTTCGACTTGTTCCAACATCTTCAATCATAGGAAATAAATTGATTTCAGATATTGTTCTACAATATATTAATAATCTGAAAAATCTACATCAAGTATCTCATCATTTCTACTTCAACAGAAGAATGCTAATAATCCAAATACGCTCTTAAGAAATCATTCATCTTGGAGAGAGATATATCGGATTCTGGTGTGTTGATTAATATATATTGAAATACATGAGGCATTCCTTCGTAAATATCTAATTTTACCGGTACATCGGCTTGGTCTAAGCCTTGATATAAACGAACAAAGTCACTTACTAAAATTTCTTTAGTGCCACCTTGGATTAATGTAGGAGGAAATCCTTTGCTAAAATTACCATACACGGGAGAAACATAAGGATTCTTCTGATCTGTTGGATTAGCATATGCATCTGCAGAGTTCTTCAGAAACTGATTACTATTATTTGTTAGTAACGGATCAGCGTCCTTTAGAGTGAAGTAAGTATCACCATTTTGAGTAACATCGGTCCAAGGTGACCATAGTACCACCGCAGCAGGCATTCCCATCCCACCATCACGCATTTTTAGGACAGATCCTGTTGCTAAACCACCTCCTGCCGAGTCTCCGTAAATTGCTATATCATCAAGAGAATATCCTTGTTGATCTTTTAATGCTTGAATTACTGAGATTACCTGATCAGTAGTTTGATTCCACTTTGAAAATGGAGCAACTGTATAATCGATAGATATCACTCTAAGACTTGTCGCATCTGCTGCCAAGATAGAACTAGATAGAGATGAATTGGCGCTTAATAACGTATAGGCTCCTCCATGTGTATATACTAAAACTTTTCCATTATCCTGCCAGTTTTTTGGTTTAATGTCAAGTACATTGACTCCACCTAATTTTGTTTCTGTTATATTGGGTTGATAAAGGTCTTTGATCGATTGTGAACGAAAGAGATCCATAGATTCCATCTCTTGGTATAATTTTTTCCATCCAATCAGATCGGCTGGAGCAGGGTTTTTAAAATTGAAAGAGTTCGATGCAAAGTTCGATGCAATTTTTTGCAATTCTTCTTGGGCCTCCTTTGATATGGTTGTAGGTATGTAGATTTGATGCGTGTTGTTCTGAGCATCAGTTGAATTTTGAGCCTCTGCAAAATAAATGGGTTGTATACTCAAAAAAGTAGTAAATAGTAAAAACAAGATAGAATAAGACAGTATAATCGTATTTATTGTTAATAATAAGTAAGACATTTAATCTCATTCATTAAATCATATAATATTTATAGATTACGATGATTGTATTTTTGTGACCATCAACCTGAGAGAAGTAAGAGATAAAGGAAAAACAATTTAGATATGAGTCATAACTGCTCTTTACCAAAATCCCATGTAGAAAAGAACTTTGGACTAATTTCAATAAGTACATTTTCTCCCTTCTTTGAATGTTCTGTTATCATTTTTGCTATTGGGTGATCAAGTGTACCTAGATATTTCATACTTATTTTATCTCCTTCTGGAACGGTTCTATTTGGATCTTCAACTATATTAGCCAAGCCTTTGCCTTTCACTCCCTTGTATGGAAAATTCTCATCGTCTATGGAAAAATATAAAACTGGTTTATTTCGGAGATTTTGAGTTTTCTTCGCTATTTTAGATGTTATTATCAAGAGTTTTTCTCTATTCGTATCATGGTAAAACCATACAGGTTGGATATTGGGTTCGCCTTGCTCATCGATGGTTGACATCTGCAACATCAATTTACTTGCAAGAAATTTGTCGATCTCTTCTTTGGTCAAGCCAGGAGCTTCTTTAGTTGCATTAATGATTTTCATAATATACTTTATCGGAATACAGGCAAAAAAGAGTTTCTTCCTTTCTTCCTCTTTTACAAATTTACTTACTAAAGATAGTTCTCTATTCTATCCTAATGCTTTGCTTAGTTGGATTTGAATAAGTATACAAAAAAATCAGAGTCACACCATACCATCTATCTTTTCTTTTGATAACGATAAGTTTGTCCTAAAATCACATATTCATCGTTTTACCAAAATTGTTTTACGAAAGATTTACAATTACTTATTATTATTATTTGATGTTCTAACTATCAATGCTACACCTATCAAAATAACAATTGTAGCGATAATAGTTAGATAGGTCACAGATTCATTTAGAATAGCCCATCCCAAAAAGACTGCTACAATAGGAGCTATATAAGCAAAAGTATTAGCTACCTCTGCTGTACTAACTTTGAGTAACCAATAAAATTCAGCTAATGGTATAACAGTTCCTATAAATATTAAAAATAGGTAGGATGTGAGTAAGCTAAAATCTATATCTGAATAAGAAGGAAGCAGATTTAATTCTCCTGTTAAAATACTAGGAATAAATAGTAACAACCCGCCAATTAATGTAACCATTCCTGCAGATAATAAAAAATTTTGAGGCAGGGATACTTTACTAGAATAGATAGAGCCTATTGCCCAAAGTAGTGAACTTATTAACAATGATGCAATTCCTACTATACTTAACCCTTGAGATCCTCCTCCAATCGATGGTCCAACAAGAATTATCATGCCGCTAAAACCAAGAGTAACACCTATCTTTGTTAAATTTGTTATTTTATTGTGAAATATCAAGAACATAAATAATGCTACCCATAAAGGAATTGTTGAATTTAGTAAAGAAGCAATTCCTGCAGAGAGGTATTGTGCTCCATATGCTATCAATCCATGTCCACCAAGTATCAGAAACGCCCCAATAAGCAAAGCATTTCTCCAAAATGTAATTTTTTTAATCTCTTGACTTTTTCTATCAAAAATATAAGAAACAAGTATTAAAACGACACCTGTAATCATAAATCTAATACTAAAAGCAAATAAAGGTGGTATAGAATCAAGAACAATTTTGATAGCTATGAAACTTGAACCCACAGTTAAAGACAAAGTAATAATTATGATCCATAACTTTAACTGTTTCATAGATTTAGGATGATCTTATAATATTAAAGTTATATAATGCATTAGCTACCTAACTAGGAAGTGAAATACTGCAACTTTTGAAAAAATTCACATATTAACCAGTCTATGTAAAAATATTGTCCATAATATGGTTGAATAATATATATAATCTTTTATACTTTGTAAACATAATATTTAGAGTCTTATGAATAATCACAGTTAATACCAAATTTAAAGCATCATCCCCACCCATCATGGAAACTTAACTCTAGAAGGCACCTTCTAGAACTAAAATATATTCAAGAAAAATATAAACTTTGTAGTATAATTATAGTCATAAATCTTGTAGATAGTTTTGTTCTGTGGTCGAGGTACTATTAGTAAAGTAAATAATTTATAACGTTCACATGGCGTAAGTTGAGAATATCAAATTCTATATTTTCATTTTTTGTAACTTTCCAAAACCTTACGTATTCTATCACGTTCTTCTTGGTTTGGTTTTACTATTGATTGTAAAGACCAATACTTTCCATCATGATATATCATTGATTGTTTTTCTGGATTATTTATTGCATCCACTACTTCTCCAATGAACATTATATGATCTCCACATGTAACTTCTTGAAATAGTTTACATTCAACATTAAGCGAGGCTCCTTTTACCATTAATGACTTTATCTTACTACCCTCATAAAATTCAAATCCTAATTCTCTTAATGCATTAATTTTGTCATATTTACTACCACTATATCCACCAGCCACACTAGATAATATTGATTGATCAATAGCACACAAGTTAACACCAAATTCTTTAGAACTTCTGATATTCTCAACTGTGGCTTTTGTAAAACCTAGAGAAATAGCTATTAATCCAGGGTCATACGAAAGATGATGTGTCCATTCACAAGCCATAATATTTGGACCTAATGGTCCATCTGACGTTATCAGTCCAATTGTTGTTGCAAACTTATTAGATCTAGGATCATTCCAAGGTAATTCCATACAGCATAATTGATTAAAGGATCATAAAAAATTTCTGAATTCATAAAAATTATACCATACTGTCTTATTTTTTAGATTATGAAATAGAGTCTGGAAAATAAATCTTCATGGAATTACTTTTTTGATTATCTTTAATTATATTTCAGCTATTTATCTCATTGACCGTCTTTGATGGATTGCAACTAACTATACTTTTACTCCCTTACTTATTTTTATAGTATACTTTGTATAGTATAATAATGAGTAGATCAAACATGCTGGGAAATGAACAAGAAATAGGAAGTCATGCCCAGATCTTCATTTATAGAATACCTAAACAAAATCATGACGCTATAGTACAGCTCAATAAACAAATTAAAGACACATTACCAGAACATGGACCCCTTCACTCGGAATTCTTTTATCTCAGCAGTACAGAGACTGTAATGGACTTTGTAAACATAACAGAAACTGTATCGGCTAAACAGGATGAGGAAGAGGTTTGGGTAGAAATACAATCTTACAGAAACCACAATCATCGAGATGAAGTAATGGTAAATATGGAAAAAGATAAGAATTGTGAATCACTTTACCAACAGTATCTAGATCTTATCACTCCCGGATCTCGCACTATCATAGGAGAATTTAGTCGCCTTAAAGTCTAGATTTTATAGATTATAGCAATATATGATGAATGATATAAAGTGGAAAATCGATATGAACTGGAATCTAAAGTCGAAAACAGAAATAGTTGTATGTAATTATGTGACTAACATAATATCATAGGAGATCGATATTCTATTGATATATTACCTATACCTTAAAAGTTTTCTGGCAGTTATCATTTGTTGTTCGGTATTTTCTTTAGGATTTAGTTCTCAATCTACTATACAAAACATTACTGATAATAGTGAGAAAAAAATAGACTATACACATTATAAAATTACAGTTAATGGAATTCAACTTCATTATGTGATAGGTGGTGATGGTCAAGGAGACCCGATAGTTTTGCTGCATGGTTGGCCACAAACATGGTATGAATGGCGATACATTATTCCCCAATTAATAGCCAATAACTATACGGTAATAGCTCCTGACATGAGAGGTTTAGGAGATTCAGAAAAACCACAAACAGGATACGACAAGAAAACTGTTGCAGAAGATATTTATCAATTAGTAAAGAAGTTAGGATATAGTAAAATATATCTTGTAGCTCATGATATGGGAGGACCAGTTGCATATTCTTATGCTGCAGCACAACCTCAAGATGTACGTAAAATGGTTATACTAGATACTCTATTACCTGGATTTGGGGTTGAAGAAGCAGGAAACTTTTCACAAAATGGAATATGGCATCTTTCATTTCATGCAGTAAGAGATCTGCCAGAGAAGTTGATTGATGGACAAGAGAATGTATATCTTAATTGGTTTTATGATCATTATTCTTACAATCAATCTGCAATAACACCAGAAGATAGAGAAGAGTACATAAAACAATATTCTAAACCAGGTGCAATGCGTGCAGGTTTTGAATACTATAGGGCAATTTTTGAAGATGCAGAACAAAACAAAGAGTATGCTGCTAAACAAAAACTAGATATACCAATATTGACAATAGGTGGAGAAGCAGCTATAGGCAACTTTACTACCATTTCATTTCAAAAAGTTGCAAATAATGTTACAGGAATAACGTTACCAAATACAGGACATTTCATCCCAGAAGAAAGAGCAAATTTTCTGACAAAACAGATACTTGATTTTTTCAAATAAAACCTTTTTTTATATTTGTGGTATTGGTAATATCGGAACTTACCTAGTTCAATTATTGATATAATGTATTAGTTGGATCAAAATTTAATCAGGATTATCGAATCTGGTTCAGAGGTATGTGAATTGTTTTTGACACTATATTTTTGGCCCCTTTCTTGTATTACGTCCCAATCCATTTGTGGGTAAGGGTTACCACAACTTTGAACCTTCTTTATAAAAAGTATGTATAATCCCATGACTAGCATGGAGGGGATGGGATTTGAACCCATGACCACCTGCGTGTAAGGCAGGTATCCTAACCAGTCTAGACAACCCCTCCGTGTTATTGATCTTTGATTCATTGTTATAACTATTATATTAATTTATGATTTAGATTTTCATAGATTTTGGAATCATATTCAATATTGATTTTAATTACAACATTTTTAAATTAGGAAGGAAATCCAAAAACTATACTAATGAGTACCAAAGAATCCTATAATAAAATCTTTGAGTTAATGAAAAGCCATCATGATTGGTTTGCTAATTCTATTCCATTAATTGCTAGTGAGAATATTCCTAGTACAGCGGTAAGAGAGGCAATAGTATCTGATTTTGGAAATAGATATGCTGAAGGATGGCCCGGTGAAAGAGTATATGCTGGTTGTGCTTTTATTGATCAAGTTGAAATAATTTGTAATCAACTTGCTAGGAAAGTTTTTAATGCAGAATTTGCCGATTGTCGTGCAACCTCAGGAGTAGTTGCAAATCTAGCTATATATTCAGGATTTACTCTTCCAGGAGAAACAATGATAGCTACATCTATTCCAAATGGAGGACATATTTCTCATGGAAAGAAAGAACATTTTGGCACTGCAGGTCATGTGTGTGGATTAAACATTGAATTCTTCCCTTTTTCAAAAGAAGAAATGACAATTGATGTTGATTTGACCAAAAAAAAGATTTTGGATTTAATTAATAATGGTAAAGCTCCAAAAATGGGTATGTTTGGAGGGAGTTTATTCCTTTTTCCACATCCTGTAAAAGAATTAGTAGATTTTATGCATGATCATAAGATGTTTATTAATTATGATGGGGCACACGTTGCAGGATTAATAGCAGGAGGAGAATTCCAAGATCCATTAGGAGAAGGAGTTGATTCTATGACTATGAGCTCTCATAAGACATTATGGGGACCTCAGGGAGGAATTATACTTTCATTAGAAAGATATGCAGAGACAATAAAAAAATCAATATTTCCTGGTAATACAAGTAGTCATCACTTACATCATGTAGCTGGTAAAGCAATAGCATTAGCAGAAGTATTGGAATTCGGAAAGGATTACGCTAAGCAAGTCATAAAAAATGCTAAACAATTAGCAGAAAGTTTGGCAGATTATGGATTTACTGTGCTAGGAGAAAAAAGAGGTTATACACAATCACACCAGATTGCAGTAGATGTTTCAAAATATAATGATGGTGGAACTATTGAAAAGGATTTGGAAAAATCTAATATAATTCTTAATAGACAATTACTTCCAGGAGATATTCAGGCAGGAAGACATTATATGCATCCCAGTGGCATCAGAATAGGGGCTAATGAAGTAACAAGATTAGGAATGAAAGAAAGTGAGATGATAGAAATAGCTAATTTTATAAAAAGAGTTGTTATTGATAAAGAAGATACTAATAATATTAAAAGAGATGTTACTGAATTTAAGAAACAATATCAAAAACTAAAGTATGTTTTTGACGGTCAACTTGAAGCTTATAAATATATCAGCCTAGTACAAGTCTCATAACTACTATTTTTACATTATATTTAATTTAATATTAATATTGATTTATTTAATTATTTAATTAAAAAGTATCATTCTAGATAAATAAATTTATAAAATTAGAGTTACAAATAAATTTTTATTTATTGATCTAAATAATCAATAATAGACGATTGAGGATTTTTTTGTATTTCTTTTTCTTTAAAAATATAGTTTAATTCCATAACTAGTGATTCGATTCTACTTGAAAGATAATTATTCATTTTGAATTTATTACGTATATCTAATGCAATATATACATATTTCTCAACGGAATTTCTTGTGACCGTTTGAATTAAATTATTATCACATCCAAGACATTTACCGGCTAGTGGTATTCTACGATACTTTTCTCCACATTTAGTACATCTAAATGCTTGTGATGAATAAGAACGCATATTTCCCATAATATCAGGTAGAATGTGAGTAGTAAGAACCATGGATGCTACTTCATCTGGAATAACTGCATTAATCAATTTGGCCGTTGAAATCTGCATATCTAATTTTTCATTCATGGTTGTTAATCTAGAATATGCACTACGTTTTTCTTCGGTAGTTAATAAGTTAGTATGATGAGTAAAATAATAATTATAAAATTGTAATTCAGAACCAATTCTATCTTTAATAATATCAACTTTGTTTGAAAGGTTTTCTGCTTTTGTATAATCTAGGGATTTTTCATATAATTGTAATGGATAATTCGAGGTAACATCAATATTGAGCGCCTGTCTTTGTACCTCGTGAGGTAAAACAATAGGTTGAATCAATAAAGGTGCATCCATCAACCCTCCAATCTTATCTGGAAGAAATTCTTTAGAAAAATTTAAGAATACATCCATTAGTAGCATAATGGAATCTGCATCACCATCACAATCCCTGCGTTTAGCAGAATGCCACATTGGAGATGCTAAACAGACTTGTGAATTGGTATATCCTATAATCCTTCCAATAATTCCCACGGATGTATGAGGAGCAAGTCCTACTATTATATGACCTATTAAATCATCTATAGATGAGGCATTATAAAATGATTCAAGCTTATATAATTTTAATAGCTCTTTGTCTATATATCGTGATAGTCGAAGTAAATGATTTGCAGTTTCTATAGGTAATATCACATCTTGAATGAAAATTTCTAATAACTGATCATCAGTAGATAAATCTTTTCCATGAAAATCTTTAGAATAACCTAGATTCCTTAATTTATCTATATTAGTCATGATCCACTTAGGTTTAAAATGAGTTAATGGTCCATTAGTGGCATCATAACGTATTGTACCATCTTTGAAAGCATATAAGTCATAATTTTGCCTTAAAATTCCTTTTTCTAATGGTTCAGCAGATTTATTTTTTCCCATCAAAATCTTTACACCTTTTAATGGTTCTTTAAACTGTATTTCTAGAGTTTTTTCTGCTTCTTTTAACATTTTTTTAAGAGGATACTTAGTTGGAGAATATGTTTTTCCTTCTCTTCGGCATTTAGTACATCTAATAGTTACTTCTTTTTTACTATTATTTTCTGAATTAATTAGTTCTCTACAGATTCCACAAATATTATTCAAGGGTGTCTCAGATAAACAGTTTCTACATTTAGTACCAACGGATAGTAGATTACAAGTTTTACAATATCTATTAGCTATTTCTGTATAAAGAATTTCTTCCTTTGATGCTTTAATTAAATCTCGTGTAGAACCTCCTTTATTTCCTACTGGAAATAAGACATGAACTGGCGGCTTCATTTTTCTTTCGGCTGCTTTTTCTGGCCGCCCAACACGTACTGCAATTGATGAAGAAAATTTTGGTTTTAGTAAAAGACCAGATATTCTCATTATATAATCGATTGAAGAAATTTTATTTGATGATGATGATTCATTATTTATTGATGTATTACAAAGTAAAATAAACAAAGAGTTTATTTGATTTATTTCTGACAATTCTATAAATAGATTATTATTATAATTTTTTACTGAATGTGTTATACCTAAACGTTCAATTATATCTTTTAATATTCCATTATAATCAATTGAAAATGATTCGTAATAATAGTGATTATTTGTTGTGGTTTTTGTCATATTAAATATTAAATCAACATTCTTGTCAATGTCTGATTTTTTAAAGAATTCATTTCTTAATGAAATAATTTCATCCACTGATATTGATTCCCAATAGAAAGAATATTTGGGATGTAAAGGAATACTCAACATTTTACTAATTAAGAATGCTTCTTTCAGTGTTGGAATTATTTCAATAGAATTATTTGCTAATTCAAATAATCGTTGTTTGTCAATATATTCTAAAATTTCATAAGTATATTTCTCATCAGCAGTGGAATAACTATTATTTGAAGAAATCTGCTTTATTTTCATTTGTAATTCTAATCCCCATATCTCTTCAACATAGGATGCAGGAAATAATTTTGCATTATTTTCTAAGAAATCACCATAATTAACTAAAATATCTCCCAAATAAAGGATAGTAACAATTCTGTTTTGAATTTGGTGAGCATGTTCTATAGATGT
>DASUCH010000055.1:0-21693 GCA_035762785.1 Nitrososphaeraceae archaeon
TATCATCAATACATGTATGGGTCTGGAAGTGGTCTTCCAGAGGAAACAGATTTTAGAGAAGTTTATCATCCTCTTTTCGATAAATATAAAGTAGATTTGGCTTTACAAGGTCATCTTCATGTCTATGAAAGAACATACCCAATTATGTTTAACGACGATGATGACGATGAACCAATGGTACAGGATAGTACCCCGAATATATATAAAAATCCAAAGGGAACTATATTTTTGACCGTAGGAACTGGAGGAGCACATGATATGCAACTCTCTTCGTTAAAAGATTTTTCTGCTGAAGCAATCGCTGGTGAATTCGGAATAGCGAATATTGAAATTGAAAACGATCAAACTCCCCTGTCGGGAGAATTTATTAAAAATGGAAAGAAACAAAAAATTCTGGATGAATTTAAAATAATAAAAGATAATTAAAAATCATTGTTATATTTCTACATCAATAGTATCATATTTTAAATTGCTTTTAGATATTTGAAGTAGTTTATTGAAAATTTTGAGAAAGATGCTTCAGTAGCTAATAAAAAAAATATAACTACGCAGTATATCAATCCACTTGAAAAGTGGTATTCGGATTTGTCAATAAAATGGATCTACAAAGAAGGAAAACTTTAACCATAATATATAGATCTATCTTATACCTAAATAATTAGTTAGTATATTAAATGTATATCTTAAATAAGAAAATTCCAAAATTAATAAATTGGAAAAATTCACTTCCCGTATATGCTAAGAAATTTAGGGATATTTTTTCTAGCAATGGTATTTCTTGTAACTCTAAACCTGACCTTTTCTTTTATAGGAACGGCTATGGCACAAGAATCAGAAATTATCTCCAAAATTACTAATGATAATAAAAAAGATAAACATGATAATGATGATAAGTTGGTTGTTGCAGCCCAGATTAATTTAAAAAATATTGAAAGAAGTGGATTTCTTAAAGTAGTTGGTGTTATTAACGGTGAAGATTTTGTCAAAACTATTTCTTTAGATACGTTAAAGGAAACAACTAAAAAATTGAAAGTTAAATTCTCGATGGACAAAGAAAATGAAATAGTAAGTGCTGGTAAACCAGACGAATTTTTTGTTTGTGCTTATCATGTTAAAAACATTGATACAAAAATTACTTCTTATGATAAACAAGGGAAAATTGAATATTTCGACTGTAATGAAGGTGATATAAAATCCACTACTAGTCCAACACAAATAAGTCTATTTAAAGCGACTTCTCAAGTTTATAATAAAACTTCTACATATTATAATTTACATTCAAAACCACAAGTAGTATCATTTGCTACTCTAGCTAATGAGACAGCAAACCTTGGTAATGATGTATCTTATCTTAAAAAAGATATTGCAAAGAATGATGATAAAGATAGTAGTAACAAACCGGTTAAGGTAAAAATAATAGTTCCTATGGAAGACAAAAAAGATGCTAAAAAAATAAAAGTTGTGGCTATGCTTAAAGGCCAAATCAAATCCGCCGTAATAGATGACGTTCAAAAGGAATTTGATAAAATTGGTGGATATACAATTGAAAGAACATTTTCATTTGACAGAAATACAGATATAGGTCCAATTCAAATTGGAGATAGATTCCATGCATGTGTTTCTGGTAATGATTTGAATCCACCAGAAGGGAGTGAATGTGAAAAACGACTAATAAAACACCTCGACAAAACCAATGCCTTGGCGGCTCGATAATATCAGCTAGATAGTACACATATTTAACATAATTAATTATTTTTTTGGGTATTTATGAGTTAGATAGAATTAAAGGGACAAATTTCAAAATAGGATGTTCTCAAACTCGGTCAACAATGGATATGGACTGAGTAACTAGAATATTAATCCAAGTTTAAAATAGTATTCGAAATTGACAAGAAAAGACGAAAGTTATTTGCTACTAAAAGTTTTTTGATACAAAGGAGTTCCTGTTCTTTTATTATTCTTCTTGTTCTGTGTCTATTTTAATGTTAGATTTGATAAAACAATTTATTGCTGCTGTTGTTTAAGTAGCATTTTCCTTTTCCTTGTTAATGTTTTTTGTTACAATACTATACATATTATTAATTGCTATCACTATATATTGTGATGGTTATAACTTATTCTATAAAATATTGATCTATAGATCTGTATATAGATGTATATACATTATATTTATTAAGAAGTTTATACTATAATAATTATCTAGAAGATATGTTGAAATACACATTAGAAAATAAATTAGAAGAAAATAACTCAACTATTTATTGTGAAATCTGTGGTAAAAAACTAGCACTACAACCAAGTTTAAATGAATATCATAAAGATGGTACCATAAAATTTCATTATTCATGCTCTCACCATATTTTAGATCTATATAATGTAATAACAAAAGATATAGAGAATAATAAATAAAGAATTTATTACTTATTAAAATATTGAGAGCGTTTTTTAGTATTATTAACACCAGTTATTTTGTTTCTATATTTATATTCATATTCTTGATAAAACATAATATCAATTTCATCATTAGTAAATCCTTTTTTTCTTTGTAATTTCTTCTATCTTGATTAACGATTCTCCTACTTTTAGGAGATTATTTTTAAACCATTGAATGACATAAATAAATCGATAGGTGAGAACAAGATACTAACTCAAGTGATACAAGAAGCACTTAGGAATATCGTGTTGTTTGTTCAGACTAGAAATAAAGTAGTAAAAGTATTTCCGAAAGTAAAAGATAGATTTTTTTGAAAGTATAATATAAGATAAATAGTTTTTCTCTTCTTTTCAAGATTGGTATCACAGGCTACTATAATACCTACCTTATCTAGAGAGTTTGAAATGTAGTCTTAATACTTCAAGATATACAAATGAATAAAATTTTGATTTTTAATGTGCCTTTTGATTAAAGAAAAAAAGAAAATGACGAAAGGACGAAAGCTTTGACCTTCCTAAATTAAACTTTGGTCATACCTTCTTTTCTATATTTCTCTTTTGCTTCTTCTGTATTAGTACCTTTCTGTCCACCTTCTGCAATTTCTTGATCGTTTGGATCTCGATTTACTGCAGTAGGTTCATGAGATGTTATCTTTTCTGGTGACATTGGATCTTTACCTTCATATTTTTTATATCTCTTTTCTGAGGATGTCATACCTTGTGGTTAGAATTATTATATATAACAATTTGATACAACTAATAGTAAATCCTTAAATTCTTTATTGTCGAAGAGTTTTTAAAACTTATCAATTGTTTATTACCTATCTTTTGAGAACATTGGCTGCACATCTAAATTCTGTCTCACCTCTCTCCTCCTCCTAATAGTGTTCTACTCATTATATTCTGCAATAACTTTAAACGATAATAATAATGGGACGGACAATACCATCATTTAGAATTGCTGCAGTTTCAGAGGAAGAGAAATGGAAACCATTTAGAAAATATTTGAGAATTAAGAACGAGAAAAAATTATTTACACACATGTTCTCAATTGCAAATTATTATAATTCTGCTTCATCTAATGCTGTTAACCCAATTAGAACATACCCTATTATGATGTCAATAATTTTCCATCATTACAAGACTTTAAAAGAAAAAAATCTCTTTGACAAGGATTATCCTACTGTTGCTGTTGTTTTAAAGAAGGATATTATTTTAGATAATATAGATGGTAATAATACAATTCTAAAAAGAGAAATAGAGAAATGGAATAATTATTCTTCTGTTTTAAGAAAACTAAATCGAATATTATTTGAAGAAATGTTACAATCATCTTACAAATATTCAGATTCAATAAATGCTAAAGGTGACCAATTTTCGACAGAATCTTTGCTGTTATCTTTAGTTTTCGAACAAGATAAATTTATAAATAAAAATAAATTAACTAAAAACCCCCACTCGAATCAATCCTCTATGCTATCGTTTACTTAAATTATATATATAATTTAGATATTATTTCTCCATAAATTTACTATTCATATTTTCATCTAGTTCCTTTATCTTGTATACTAAATACCCATACCCAGAAGTAACTCTGCTTTCTTAACGAAAGAAGTTGCTCCAACATTTGTTTGTGCTGCGGTTATTGCATCTACCATGTTAACAGTAACTTTCCATTCTAAAGTCTCGCTAATAGTAGACATTCATCAATTGTTCCAGTCCAATTCATTTTCATTTCTTCTGATTGATTTGAGTTTCTCTGTTAGTCCCTAGAATTTGTTTGTGTTCAGGCCATGACATTAAATTAATTTAATTCATCCATTACTCTAGCGATATTCTTACTACGCAATATAATTAACAAAATCAACAGTTGATTAGATAAGTTAGGCCCTGAAAATGAATTTATCGCAAATTGTTAAATAGAATATTTCATACTAATTTTATCATAGCCTCTTTATTCAACTGCTTGCTCCTACTTCCAGTACAATGAGGCTGTGATAATAAATTTTATAATTAGGAAAGAAATTGTCTCTGTAATCTTAAATAATATGGGATTATGAGGGTTAGTACAATTCAAGGCTAATTCTTCTTCCATAGCCTTCTATTATTTGATACGATCCCAATAACAATTGGATTGGCTTTAAAATTAATAAAATTAATTAAGTTATAATAATATACTTATAACTTAATAATAGTTAAAAATCTATTTTATCAATCTATAATATAATAATTACTTAACTGGTAAATATACTATTTACTATTATTTATTAACTACCCAAGTGCACCACTGGCATATCATCGTTCGTCATTGTGTTGTCATAGTCTGATATATGTATAAACCAAGATCAATTGAGTTCAGGCTATGGCAACTAATACTGATTTTTAAATATTAATTGTAAATTGAATTTACATTACAACATGATTAAAAATTAAAATGATATTGTAGAATGAATAGTGTGTTCAATCAACAACTCTTTCTTTAGCTTTTTCTGCTTCGTATTCTGCATCGGTATCTCTATCAGGGTCTTCAATCTTTTTACCTATTGCTCTTGCTCCTGCCTTTATTTTATCATCTAATCCTACTTCTTCATCTGTTTCAATTTTTATGTCTATCGTTTTCCATTGTAATTATTGTTATATTTTTATATATAACAATTAGAGCTTAAAGCTTCAGATAAACTTTATACTATTAACATTTATTTCTTAAAAAATTTAATTAATACAATTACTAGACCTAATACAGAGATAACCAATTATTATAAGCATCTGTGATGATGTTGTAACAATAATACAACAACTTTCGTTGTAGTTGATAGTCATAAAAGTTCTCTATTTTGAATAGGTATTGAGCTCTGAAATTGATCTCTGAACAATAATCATATATTTTAACAATGAAAATATTACAAAATTTATTATGTTTTTAAGATTGTTTAAATATATAAAATGTATAATCTAGTTGAAAATTGCTGTAGATATGAATCCTAGCATAAAAGTGTTAGTATTTATTACTACATTCAGTCAGATCTAATTTCATATCTCAGATTTAAAATAAATTCAAGACATTTGTTATATTGTTAGAAAACGCAAATATTAAGTTACCTTTTCTATTAAAGTAAAAACAATGTATAATCATACACATGTAAAAGAGATTGAAAATGTATTGATATTACAAGGTGGCGGGTCACTAGGTGCTTTCGCATGTGGAGTTTGCAAAACCTTTGCAAAAAAAGAGATAAATTTAGATATAATAGCAGGAACATCAATAGGAGCAATTAACGGAGCGATAACTGCTGGAAGTAAAAATGAAAATCCTCAAAAAGATTTAGAAGATTTTTGGATAGAGATAGCAGAAAGTAGTTATAACATCATACCTGATACCCTTTCACTCGATTATGATTATCAAAACAATCAGATTAATTTCAAAAGGTCCTCTTCTGCTTCATTAAATGCAGCTTTTTTTGGAGTTCCAAAATTCTTTGTTCCTAGATGGCTTAATTGGAATGTGTCTAAGTATAATTCATCAAAGGATTCTAATATTTTACCATCACATTGGACCTATATATATGATAATAGTTTATTGGAAAAAACATTAGAAAAGTACATAGATTTTAAAAAATTGTGTCCAGATGCAAAACCTAATAATATTATTAATAATAATAATTCCAAGAATACAATACGCCTTATAATTTCAGCAGTTGATGTACTTTCTGCTGAACCTTTAATATTTGACAGTTACGAAACACAGATACAGATGAAACATCTTTTAGCTACAATTGGATATCCTCAATATGGATTCCCATGGGTAGAAGTAAATGAAGGTATGTATGCATGGGATGGATCTTTGTTAAGTAATACTCCAATACGAGAAGTTATGATGGCATCTCCTAGTAACGATAAAAATATATTTATAATCGAAAATTACCCTAAAAAAATAGATAAGCTTCCATCAAATATGAGTGAAGTTCAATCTCGAGCCAAAGATATAATGTTCACTGATAAAGACGAGAGTCTAGGCAAAATATCTAAACTTATAACTCGACATATTACTTTAATAGAAAGATTATACGATATTTTTGAGGAACACGATCATTCAAAAATCGATAAAGATATAATTGAATATATCGAAAAAGAACATAAATTATTGGTAGAAAAATATGGTGCTAAAATTCTAAAGATCAAAAGAATTAGTAGAGATAATACTGAAACGCCATATGCATTACAAAATGCAGACTTTTCCGTTAAGACAGTTAAAGAACTTATTCTTCAAGGAGAAAATAAAGCTCTACAGAGTTTAAATTAATTATATTATTCAACTCATTAGCTAAAGAATATTGTTATAAATTCAATTGATATTTCTAATTAATTATCAATATATATATTAGCAGAAATAGAAAGCAATCAGAGTTTTCTGGTGAAAGTATTGTACTATTGAATATGACAATCATAACCAAATTTCTATATATCAACTAATTAGATATTGCTGAGAACAATAGGTTTGAAATACATTTATATTCTTTTATAGTAAAAAACTTAGATACATTAATTTACTTAAATGGGAAAAGATCAAATGAATGCGATTTACAAAAATCGTTGAAACCTGTATTTATTCTACTAAATTAAAAGAAATGAAAAATTTTTACATTGATAAGTTGGGATTAGATTTTGTATCCGAAGATAATGGAAGACATGTGTTTCTAAAGGCAGGAAAAAGTATGCTTTTAATTTTTAATCCTGAAAGTACACTAAAGGATTCTAATAGTATCTTTCCAGTACACGGTACTATTACACCTCCCTCAATAATTCACTTTGCTTTAGAAATTAATATAGAAGATTATGAAAAATGGAAGGATCTTTTACAAAAAAATCTAATTAATATTGAAAAGGAATTAAAAATTGGAAATAGCAAATCAATATATTTTCGTGATCCTTCGGGAAACTTAGTTGAATTGATAACTACAAATGCTTGGCCAGTAGACAATTGATACGTTTATTGCTTATGATACTTTGTAGGTGGAATACAATTGCTTAAAGTAAAATATATAGATATTATATCACAACTCAAAGTGTCTATGTATAAGAATTTAATTAGAATATTATATTTAATTGACTTACATAGATTCTTTCCAATTTAAGATAATAAAGCTTGTGGAGATACATTTAACTTTTTAAAGTAATAATAATTCTATCTATATTCACATAAAGCATCTATTACTATTTTGACATTAATCTCTCAAAGTATGACCTCATTTATTAGTAAAGTTTTTGATTACACAATTAAATTTGAGTACTAGGAAGAGAATAAAGATAAAACAAGGAACAAAAAAAGTAATTTTCTAGTAAAAAATTATTAAATTTATTTTTGTATTTAAAATCTATAAAACTTTTCGGAATTTACGAGAAGAACTCTTTATAGATAACATTCACTTCATTAAACGCATGCGAATTTTTATAGCGATATTAAATATGGTATTGTCATTCGTTATACTAACCTGTTCAGTCTATAATCCATTACAAGTAATTAATTCAGAATCTACTATCAATAAAAATTTAGCTAATTTCCCTTCTACAGCCGGATCAATCAATCCTTTTGCATTGCAAGTTGAACAGATTAAGACCATTCCAAGTAAAATTCATGTAGGAGAAGAATTTAGTATAAATGCAACTGTGAAAAACACAGGAATGTACCCTGTCACTTTCATAGCAAATCTTTGTGATTCTGACCTATATGCAGTATTTGACCACAAAGTGGAACAATTACCTGCTCCTGAGTGTAAGATGATGTCAGAACCAGTTATATTAAATGCAGGTGAAAAAGTCATAGTCCAACGTATATCAGGTTTATCAGGCTTAACATATAAAGCCTTAGAAGAAGGGGAATCATATGCAAAGGTTATTCTTCCATTTAAAATAAATTTATCGGAAATTGAGACTATAGATAGTATACTTCACAATAAATTTAATGTAACTATAAAATCAGAACTTTCTACTTTGTGATTTAATCTTCTTTTCATGCTTTAAGGTAGTATGTATGAAATAGAAAAGCACAAAAAACTTTAGAAAGTAAGAATAATAATATTAATTCTTATTAATTGTAAAAAAATTAATTATAGTTGTTAACCCAAAAGACCATGTGTACTACATTTCCAATCATTTATTTCCATGCCTAAATTACATTTTATTTCTGCTTGAGTGGTTTTTAATTTTTGAGATGAATTTATTGAACTTTGAATTTCGCTTTTGATTTTTTCATTTATTGTTGTTTTGTCTGCAAATGGGTTTGCTAAAGTTGGCATTTTGGTATCTGATTTACCTTTATGAGCTATAACATATCCTATAACCGGAGATTGATCAAAGTCTTTTATGATTGTTGATGTTATCAGATCAGTTGACTTTTTAAGCGAAGAAACGCTTCCTAGTATAGTATATGTAGTATCAAATGTACCAATATGGGAAGAACCTGAAGATAAAACATATGAATTTGAAGAATCTTTTGTTATATGGATTGATGATGAAGGCGATTTTGACTGTAAATCACCTGTTTGGGCATAGGATTCTGCTATTCCCATTATAGAGATACTACTTAGAGTCACTATACTTAATCCTGAAAAAATTAAAAGCATAGTAAATAGATTTTTTTTCATTAATAAGCGAAGTAATAATAATATATAAATTTATATCAATTTTCGAGTTTTGTCTATATACTATATAACAAATAAAAAATATTTTGTGTAGATATTATTCACATAGATAAATACCTGTCTGCTTGTATATCTTGTTACTGTTGGGAAATTAGTTGGTTGGTTGGTTGGTTCTTAAATCAAAGAGGAAAGAATTGTTGTTCTTCTTTCATCTTATTTTGACATGAAAAAAAGAAATATGCCCGTGGTTTATTTTGCTAGGATCTATCTTAATATTATATTATCTGTCACGACAAAATCTCTTTGTTGTTCATCTGTTCCAAACTGTGATGTTATAATCAATGAATTGAAATTTCTATGTATGTTGTGAGGAATTTTAAATTTCAAATTGCCTTCAGGTTCAAAAGTTCTAGTTTCACCGAATGAGCTTGTTTTGATATTATCATAATTAATTTCATCTTCAGTAAGATTTGACAAAATTACAACATCATTGAAGGCGTCTTCTTTTATCTCACAATTGTTATTGTTGCTACATTCCATAAAGATCAGCCTAATCCTTTCTCCTCCTTTTAGCTCTATTGTATCTTCTAAACATTCGTTTTGATCTCTAGAGGAAGGCTGACTTACAATTACTTGGTCTTTAACGAAACGTTTAAAATCAGCTATGACTTTTTCTGTCCCTTTTTCAGTTACAACTTGTACAAGTAAATGAGGACCTATTTCACTACAGGTTAAACTAGTATCTTTATTATTATTATTGCTTTTTTCATTCAACCCAAATACCTTATCGAAAGTCGTTAAACATGCTATACTAAAAGCGAGTATTAACACAGCCAGCAAAAAAGAAAAAAAGAAAGTTGGTTTCATCAATAGTTATAATTTATTGAGTTAGTTAAATTTTTTTATTGGATTTGCATGAATCATCATCAATTTTGTAGTAGCCCCAACACATCTCAACATACTCTAGATGTATGAGCAAGCAGTCGAATGAGGACTATGATTTCAAGTCCAACTATGATGATGGTGATATTAATTATGAAATGTTATATAATTTAATTCAATAATTTATCTTTCTAGTAACTGCCATAGCCCTTCTAAGGAATATATTATACCAATAGAAGGCTAAGACTTGGATATTTTTTTGGTGCAAAAGGTTCTCATAACTTGAATCGATAGCATTTATCATTTTTGAACTATTTTTTTAGAGTTTTAAATAATATTAGGATATTATTGTCATACCCTATACTGGTAGTAAAAGTTACTCCATGACGATGATTCAGACTATGAAATATTATGACTTAATGCTTATGCCAAATGTCTTCGAATTTGGACTATATTACATCATGGACTAAATATATTCAATATTTTTTGATATTCTCATTCTCTGTTTTGAATATCTTTTAAAAAATATTGTTGTCATAGTCTTAACATATTATTGGTGCAAACAACAAATTTGTTGTTAAGTTTGTTATGACTTTATACTTCTTAAATTTCGTTTTCCTATGTATGTAAATTAATTTATTCTTATTAGTATTATTAATAATAAATAAATATAGACATACAAGCATTATAAGAATATTAGGATAATTTTTTATTGATCCACTCTACATTTCATGATGTTTTTTGTAAAAAAGTATTTAAATTTAGAAAATTTCTTAATGCTTTAAAAGAATAAATTTAAACTTTATAAAAAATTATCATTTTCTTTTTCTTTAAATGATTCTATTTCTTCTTCTGTTATTTGAAACCATACATTATCTTCATCCCAGCGTTCAACTAAATTTCTTGGAATTAAGAATTTGTCGTTGTTTTTGGTAGGAACAGTATCTGTTTTGAGCGTTATTATATGCTCAGGTGTAATATTCTGAATTTCTCCAAGATCAATATTATCAATACCTTTTGCTTTCTTAGTAATGAGATTTTCTGATTTTATAATTTTACCATAATTATCTCTCATATTTGTAATGGCCCTACATTTTATATATTGGTATAGGTTTTAAATTTATAAACTAAATGATATTTACTGAATTATATTCATAATTTCTATCTTATATCATTACAAAATAATGATGGTAGATTTTATTACCGATTTTTTACAAGATTGATTTATCAGTTATCGTTATCCCTATGCTCTATTATGTGATGGAACTAGCCAATCCCTAAAAGATAATTTTATTAATAAAACAATTCATAGTCATTATATTGAAAGTGGAATAAATTACATATGTCTATTATAGCACATCCTGATGATATAGTTAAGGCTAAAGTAGTGAATCTGATACTTAATAAAAAAACAGAAGAAGCATTAAAAAACCTAAGTCAATTTTATAAAATTATACCACCTGAAATAACAGTTGGAACCATAAAGGGGAAAAGAAAAACTGTCTATGCAGTGTATGTTCAAAGAGAAAGTAAGATTTATTGTATAAACTCCGATGTATTTTATAACCCCTTTATCGTATTACATGAGTTTTATCATCATATTAGAACAAAGGGTGGTATTCATAAAGGATCAGAGAAAAATGCCAATACCTATGCAAGAGGTTTTATTGAGGCATATAAAAAAATAATAGACCAGATAACTACACAAAAACAGCAACAAAACAGTAAGTAAATGGTCCTATGGATAGAACAGATCAAATCTCAATTTTAGTTTCAAGAATTATACATTCTAGAAACCAAGAAATAAGAGTCTGATATAAAAAAACCTGTGTACTATAATTCTTTTGCAGTTTGATAATAAAAATAATAATTAGAGAAATAACAATTAATATTAAGTATACTAGTTCTAAATTAATATTTGATATATAGGCTTAGATTATCAAAATAGAAAGATAAACTCTTTCTGTTACTGTTCTTTGGTCTTATTAATTAATATTATTTGTAGTTTTTTACTAATATTATGTTATTTTGTAATAGTAAACTGGTCTTTTATTGTTCCATTGTTAGCAATGAACTTAGCAGTAAGAGTTGTTCCATCATTTATTACATCTACATTGAAAAAACCAAATCCTACGTACTGGGTAGCAATATAAGGTGCTTGTCCCGTTAAAGGATATATTTCAGCACCAGCAGTACCGATGGTACCAAATACCATACCTTTTGGATCGTAGTAATTATTCTTGTTGGTATCTGTTATTATAGGATTAGTTGAATTATCATTGTTATATATTATCGGATATGATCTCTGATAGTTGTGATTATGTGCCTGGAGTACTAAATCTACATTGTATTTAACGAATAGAGGGTGATAAGTATCTCTCAATTCCTTTTCCGCACTGTTGCCCTTACCAATATTTGCAGGAGATGTATATGCCAAACTATGGTAATCCACAATAATCCAATCAATATCAGGATTCAAAGATACTTTTGAAAGGTCATTATTTACAAAATTATACTGCGCAGAACCCTCTTCATATGGAAGTTCCGTTGACATTACAATAAAGTGCACATTTTGAAAGTTAAATGAATAATATTGTCCTTTTAATCCAAAAAAATCCATATATTCTTTAAGTTTTGTAGGTGATTCAGTGTCATGATTCCCAATTGCAATCATTGTTTTGTTTGCTATAGGAGATATGATGTCAAGCCAACATTTGGCACTATCCTCATATGAAAGATCTCCTAATGCTAAAACAAATTCAGGATCGTGAGCTATAATATTTTTCAGAGTATTTGTTGTGTCAGAAGTACATCCCCAATCCCCTGCTGCAGCAAAATTAAAATCTGCTAAATTAATACCAGCCGATGTTGTTACAGGATTAGAAGAAGAAGAAGAAGAAGAAGAGGAAGAATATGCAGAATGATTTTTGATACCAATTCCACTTTTTTCTATGTTGATTGATGGAGTGATCATTATTATTATTATAGATAAAATTATAATAGATAATGTTAATATCCCAGATCTTAAGTTTGTCATCCAATATTCACCCATCTATTTGTAATATTAAGAAACTATCTCCCCTTTTTTACCATTTGTAGCGGGGCCTATTTTATATATTGTCCCATCCTCTTCGCCAAATGTAAGTATATACAGATAACCATCAGGTCCTACTTCTATATCCGTAATACCACCAAATCCTTGGGCAAAGACTGCCTCATTAATTTCATCTTTACTGGCAACTTTATCTGCAAGTGATCCATCAAGTAATAATCCTGTTCTTGGTTTATCTAGTTCAAAGTGGTAAAGATTTCCATTCTTGATGTCTCCAACAAACATATCATTTTCATATTGTTTACCTAACTTATCCGAATTTAGAAACTTTAGAGCCGTAGGGGCCACATCCCATGTAAATTCAGGAGAACTGTATTGTCCTTTTCCGCCAAAGTCTATCAAGCCATAATCCTCCGCCTTTATGGGAGTGGTTACTTCTGCTCCTTTATTCCAATCATCATCTAAGGTCCAAAAGCCCTGAATATTAGCCCATCCACTATTAAATCCTGGTTCAACCAGATTTATTTCATCACCAAAGGTGGGACCATTTTCTGTATCCCATAGATGACCTGTAACAGGATCAAAATCAAGTCCAAAACTATTCTTTATTCCATAAGCATAATATTTATTAAGTGGATGAGACTCCCCAAGAATTCCTTCACCACCTACTGTCCCACCATCTTGAGTAATTCTTAATATACCAGATCTTCCATCAGGTTCTATCCCATTTAAATAATTTTGAGCTTTAGTATGAGAATCAGGGTAATCAATCCTATTAAATGCAGTAGGCCTTTGGTCACCAACTGCAACATACACGTTATTATCAGGACCAATAGCGATCACTCCACCAACATGAGAATCATCTGGCAAAGCTGGTAAATTTAAAAGCAATTGAGGATTGGCTAATTTAGTGTTATCATTTATCAATTCATATTTGTAAACACGATTACCCATAGGAAAATCACCTAGTTTAGGTTCAGTAAAGAACAAGAAAACGTTGGTAGGAGAATTTCTGGGTTCAGTCTCAATAGTACTCAGATCCCTAGTAGGAATAGCTATTCCTAGCATCCCTCTTTCATCATTAGAATCTACAACAACCTGAAGTAAGGGTTCTGGGTGAATTTTACCGTTTACAATTCGATGTACTGTACCCTCGTCTTTCTCCAAAACCAATATATCATTTGTTCCGATAAATGCCATGGCAGTAGGTGATTTAAGTCCTTGATACACTGGCTGAACAATAAGATTTGGATCACCAATAGTTGGCCCCTCAGTATCAGATTCTGTACTACCAGCATATACAGGACTTAAAAAATAATCGCTCTGATGCTCTTCAATTGATATCAAAGTTATTGTTAAGATTAAAAGTGATATTGTATTAAAAATTGCAATGAGGTTTATTCTAGAAAAGTGTAGTGTAAATGCAAAAGAAGAAGATATTGTTGTTTCTTTTGTCTTTTTCATTTTTCTCTTTTTAGATTTAAAGAGTATATTAAAGGTAATATAGTAATAGATCAATAAATTACATAAAATATTTTTAGTTGTAATTCCATGAGTTTATAGAATTATACATCCATTTAGGATTGTTTTTCCTATATCAAATTTAATTTTAAATGTAGAATTGTTTTCAGGCATATTGGCTATTGCAATAATATAGTAAACTATAGCTCAAAAAATAAGTAATGCAAAAGGATCTTTTAACCAAAATACTTACTTACTATTCCAAGTAAATTCAATATTTGTTATTCCTCAACCAAAAAAATAAGAATCTATACCCATCTAAGTGAACAAAATCTAGATAAATCTTTAATAAAAATTTATACATCTTAAATTTGAGCGAAACGTTCAGAAAACAACCCAAATGAAAGACATGAGAAATAGCGTCTGGTAGTATTTTGTGTTAGTGTATAAGTATCGCCAAATATAATCTTCTTTTAGATTATGTTTGACAGTCATTAAACAGCAAGAATAGGGGTCAAGGGTCCCGCCACATTTAAAAATTGATAAAAAAAGAAATAGGTTTGCGGAAATATAATAGAGTTTAATAACTCTGAATACTTAATTTTTATTAAATTTTTAATTTATTTAATTCTATAAATTTATTCATAAAAAAATTTCACGTTATGATCAGCTATTAAACTATATAAAATTTTCATTCTTAATGACGATTCTAAAATTTTATTAACAATTTATTCGCATCTTATATAAATATAATTACTAGTTTCTCTTTGTGAATGTTCTGATTGGCTTTGCCGTTCTTTTTTTTGTAGTAATATCTTTAGGAGTTAATAGCAATTTATTATCTTTAAATATTGTCTCAACCTATGGAATAATAGTTGAGAGACCATTTGAAAATAACTATCAAAAATATAACAACAACCTCCACAACAACAACAATTCGTCTGATAATGATCTTTTAGTTTTTGACTATTTATCATCTCTATATACCAACGAACAAAAAGAAAAAGAAGAGAAATTTGTAATACTCATGTTTGATAGAGGATACCAATCAATATTCTCTACTGCAAAACCGATTATGGATAAATTTGGTTTTAAAGCCAGTATATTCATAGCTTGTGATTATATAGAAAATGGGGACGGTATGAATTGGAATCAAGTGAGACAATTATATAATGATGGATATGATATTCAATCTCACGGATTAAAACATACAAATCTTATCGAGCTCAAATCAGAAAAGGAAATTCAGTCTGTCATTAGTGGAGGGAAAGAATGTTTACAAAAGAATGGCTTTAGTCCTATTGCTTTTCAAGCTCCTTACAATAAAGGTGGAGAAGATCCTTTTATTGTAGATACTATTGGAAACTATTTTAATTTAGCATTTACAGGACATTCCGAATTAATGTTTCTTAATTGTGATGGATGGGAAAATTTTGGTTACGATAAGGAAAATTATCAGGGAACTACTGACTGTAGACCATATTTTTCGGATGGAACGCCAACCCCGACCAATAAATTTGCGATGAAAGAATGGTCACATGATAGAGCTCATGATGATATTAACAATGAGAAGAATCAAGACCCTCATGGAATTGAGGTTTCTTACTCGCTATATCTAGAATTTGTACGAGTAATCAATAGCCAAACTACATTCAATGAACCTGGAAAGATAAATGCTATTCCAATTGTTGGATATCATGAAATATCAAAAGGTGATGACATTGCTACATCACCAGAACTATTCTACCTAGAAATGGAATATTTGCATGATAATGGATTCAAAGTCATAACTATTGATGATCTTGGGTATGATAAATACCAAGAACGATTTTATGTAAAGAATGTTAATACTTTGGGAACAGAATATTCCCAAGTCCAGGATACAAGCCCAACGTGGACAGAAACCATCAAGACACAACAAACTGTGCCGGATGAATCAGCATCTTCCCAAGTCGAGGATACAAGCCCAACGTGGACAGAAACTATCAGGACACAACAAACTGTGCCGGATGAATCAGCATCTTCCCAAGTCCAGGATACAAGCCCAACATGGTACAAGCAAAACGAAATCCAAGGATTGGATATAGTAGAATAATAAAAGATAGATCCGGTGCTGCAATTTCTATCTCATTGGTATGTAAAAACTAAATCAAAGAGACTAGCATTACCACAATATGGATGGATGGTATTAATAATAGAATAAAAAAAGATATGCTATGTATGCCTCAATTTTTTTTGTAATAATAATGTAAAATCTAATAATCACATAATAACGAAGGAAGGCATCAGATCAATAACATGTTATTTTATAAACACATATAGATACAGAGTTTAAAGATTGGGGGGCAATTAGATTTACATGGAGAATCAATCACCGGTAAATCTGTACTTGGTGGATTTTCATCTGATTCTCTATCTTGTTGTACTGAGGTTGTTTGAATAGTATTGCCTAAATAAATTCTTTCTGCTAGGAAATTGTTACTGTTTTCTCCAATATTCATGTATTGCTCAAGAGGTAAAGCGATTGCATAAATGAATGTGATCAAAAAAGGAATTATAATAGCTGATTGATCCATACTATTTCAATAATATATGTAATTATATATTAATAAATTTTCATGCCGAGTTAGAATAATTTTTAACAATATATTCAAAAAATATAAAAATCTATTCTGTGTTTAATTAAGATAACTACATAATAGCAAAATACAAGAATAGTTCTAATAAATAATATCTTATTATAGAGAACTCAATTATATGATCATGATTGATTCCAGATACAATTTTAATTCTCCTATTTATTATTATTCAACTAATTATCTTTGTCAGCTGGATATACTTTCTTATTTACACTATCAAGTCATTAAGAGAAGTACCAAAACTTTCAGTTTTTACATCTTGTAGGAATATTGTTTTTCCCAAAGTAAGTATCATACTTCCAGCAAGAAATGAAGAGCAAGATATAGAAAAATGTCTTGAAAGTTTACTTAAACAAGAATATTCCAACTATGAAATAATTGCTATTAATGATTCTTCATCAGATAGAACAGGAGAAATAATTCAAAAGTATAGCACAATGAACACCAAAATCATTTTTATTAATGCAGAAAAAAAGCCAGAAGGTTGGACCGGAAAGAATTGGGCTTGTTATCAAGGATACATTAAATCAGCTGGTCAGCTTTTCCTTTTTACTGATGCAGACACTACTCATTCTACCTCAACTATCTCTTTAGCCGTAAATCATTTACTATCTAAAGACCTCGATGCGCTCACTGCAATACCAAAAATATTAGCAAATGATTTTTGGACAAAGATTACCCTACCTATACTTTGGACTCTTTCAGTATCTAGATACTCGGCATTGAAAGCAAATAATCCCAAAACTAAAGTAGGATATTTTTTTGGAAGTTTCTTTATAATAACAAAGAAAGCATATGAAGCAGTTGGAACCCATAAGGCAGTAAAAGAAGAAATTGTAGAGGATGGAGCATTAGGAAAAAAAGTGAAAGAACAATCCTTTAAACTTAGAGTAGTTAACGGTGAAGATCATATACATGCGGTGTGGACAAGAAATTCTTCTACACTGTGGCATGGACTACGTAGACTTATGATTCCTCTCTATAAAAGAGAGAAAATAAAAGCAATTATGATGGTTGTTGCAACATTTTTTTTACTAATATATTCTTTAATTGTATTACCATTTTTTTTAATTACCATTGTATTAGATGAAAAAGATATAAGCATGACTATAAGTAACTATTCCTTAGATCTAATTCTATTATTTCTAACTGTTATGTCAATTCTATTATTAATAATAACTAATGTTTTACAGTTAAAGTACACAGTATTTCAAAATTCGTTATATTCATTATCTTTTCCATTAGCTGGTTCGTTTGTCTTTATCGCATTTCTTTCATCAATTATAAGTTCAGGAAAGAAAAATGTTATAAAATGGCGGGGTAGACGATACTCAATTTATAAAAATAAAATATAAAAACGATCTACATCTAGTCATTCGTTTTTGTAATCAAGATTACTTTGATTTTCGGTATCTAATTCTGTATTGGTATATATGTAAAGATAATAATAGCGATTAAACACTTTTAATTTATCTATAATTTTTCAAAATAAAAAATTAGGGTTTCATTTTATTTTTTTGCAACTCATCATAGTTTTTATTCAAAAAAACTTCTCCTCCATTAAAACCTTCTACATCAGTTTTTGGTATAGTAAACTCATAGCGACCCGAATGAACTGTAAAAGTATCTTTTTCAATTGATATGACGTTTCCAACATCCTGATTGTCTTTTGAACGTACAGGTCTGAGTACTATTCTATCCCAATTGTATACTGGTGAATCAGTAGACATGTATATTATTAGCATCCGAATTATTTAAATTGTTTTTCAGCTATTTAATTGATAATACTGTCTTTGCTGGTCCGGTGTTAAGTTTTTATGATTTGGTCAGTAAGCTAGGCAATATTTTAGAAAACAATTTCTATTACAAACCAATAAGGATGAAAGATTTTTCCGAAATATTTAGAATTCTCTTTAGTATTCACCATAACCTTCCTGTTCTTCATTATTTCCGTCATTCTTCGCCCATTAAATTAACTCTGAACCATCCGCTCATTTCCTTGACCCGGGTTAATTTCTTTTATATCTCCGCCTAAAGTTATATCGATGGTACCATCTTCTTGTGCTTGGATATAATTTCAAAGGTTTTTGGAATTCCTACAATTAGATCAAAAGCAAGAATTAATGTAATTACTATTGAATATATTTTTGAATCCATATTATTTTAGTTAAATATAATCTATAATGATTGAAAAATGAGCAAGTGCATAATTAAAAGTTATTTATTTCATTATGGATGCTATTACAAGAAATTTGCATATTTTATTTGTGTATATTTAATATATAATATCAAATAAGTATATAATCATGCATTAAGAAAATATTATAAAATAATTTTATTAATTTTATAGGTTAAAATAACGAGATTCACTAATCACAATGATGATATACAAAAATCCTGTTATAATAATTTCTTTCATACTTGTATTATTATTCTGCTTTGGTTTAAGTATACAATCAGTTTATGGACATACTCAAATTAAAGTAGGGAACTATACAATAGAAGCAGGATGGTCAAATGAACCACCTCTAATAAATAATTTAAATGATGTGGTGATGTTTATATATGAAAATGATTCTCCAGTTAGAAATGCCCTGAAGGATCTCTCCATCAGTATTAATTATGGTGGTATTAACAAGAAATTAAATTTTGTTCCGTCTGAAGAGAGTGCAGGTCACTATCTGGCAAATATAATTCCATCAAAGTTAGGGACTTATTCTCTTAATCTAAAAGGAGTAATAGGAATACAGAACATAAATAACGACATTCAAATTGAAGATGTAGAAGATGTAAAAAAATTCACTTTCCCTATAGTTTCTGATGGTTCTAATAACTTGGAGATTATTGGAAAACAAATTACCCCAATAATGAAGGATTTGTCTAATCAAATAGAGGAAACAAAAGAACAAGTCAATTCAACAAAGGAACTAATACAAGAAATGAATAATGAGAATAATTCTATACAATCAGAGATAGAAAGAACTAATCTTTTAAGTTATATTGCTACAGCATTGAGTGTTTCGGCAATAATACTAATAGCAAGTAGAGTGAAAGTAAAAAAATTTAGAGAATAGATTTCCCACTTTTTTAAAAGCACATTTAGCCATTTAGCGAATTAAATTCAAATTATATCTATACCTATTAGATACAGAGCAAAAAGATGAGCATTTTAATAGTAAACCAGTCATAGGAATTTTTGATATATAAATAAAGTTTTTTTAAATATATCACCTGACTATGCAATAAATGTAAAAAATATAGTACATTCACCGAATGTACCACAAGATTATTAATATTCCCTTTACAAATGAAAATAGACAAAAGGATAAATTATCCGGTTGTTTAGTAGTTTCATTTCATTAGTGGCCCTTCAAGGGTCACTTTTTTTAGTTCTTCGAAATTGGATAATCAATCAAAAGAATTTTGAAAAGATATCAGAATTCGTTAATCATATCTACATAATCATCAACAATTTTTTCTGTAAAACTAATTTTATATTTGGATAACAGATCCTGAAGTTTTAATTTGTTTATTCCAATTTCATAATATTTAAATTCATTTTGTTTACGTATCTTTATAATATTTGCATCATTTAATTTTGACAAATGCCATGAAATCGTTGAAGGTACTTTCTTGGTATGCATTACTATATCATTAAATCCGCAAGTTCCAGATTCTAATATATAGATAATAATTTTTCTAGTCGTAGGTTGACGGAAAAGACCTATCAGATTGAACTCATCAATGGGAACATCCTGAGAAAAATATCTGGTTACTCTATCATTAACTCGATTTATCCTAACCTTTCCAGAATTATCCAAGAAATTTAAATGATAAGATAAAACACCATTAGTAAGTCCTGTGATTCTTAAAAGTTCCCTGTATCTTATTCCTGGAGACTCATTAACAAATTCAAATATTTTTTCTCGAATTGAATTAGTTATTTTTTCATATCTAGTATTAGCCATATGTAATTCTCCGTGGACTTTTTAACAAAGAAATAACAAAAAATATAACCATTATCAACAAGATTAGATGAGAAACCTCAATATTAAGGTGAGGAATAAAAAACATTACATGAAAATTTTGAGTAGAGTTAGATAATTATGCATATCCAGCAACAACTCTAGTGTCATAAATCCTAAAGTCATAACCAATATACGGCTACTCTTGTATTTGAGATAGGCCATTATAGAAACAACAGCAAGAAATTGAGATCTCTATCTAGAATAATTCAAAATATTAAAAATAGAGGATTATTCTAAGGAATAGAATTTGTTTGATAATATTTTTATGGATAAAAATAAATAATTGAATCAATTTCTAATATATGAACTCACTTATAGAACGAGGACAGCATCGGTTGGTGGATCATATTTGGTTTTAACCGAAGATTGAATTAAAGACTTATTTTTATATAAAATGATAATAATAAACAATTGAATATTAAATGACAGTATTAAAAATTTCCCAAATAGAAGTTAATGAAGAAACACAGCAATGGTGGTTTGTCGAACCCTATGATGAAATCTTTCAAGAATATAACAGTATTGATGGTTATCCTGTGCATATAATAGATAAAGTAGAA
>DASUCH010000056.1:0-35551 GCA_035762785.1 Nitrososphaeraceae archaeon
GATAGAAACTCATACTCTTACTCTTACTCCACAGTAGAAGTATTACAAACCTTAAAAATAATATAATAATAGACACTTATAAACATTTAGTTTGTTGAAATATCAAAAAAAATAATAAAAATAGAATTGGATTATATATATATAAAATTATAAAATTATAAAATAGAAGTGGATAGATTGGACACTAAACAGTAGAATAAAAGAATGACTGAAATTAAAAAAATAATATGACTACTATTACTAATGGTTTGCTATTATCATCTCCAATTATTGTCCTTAGCAAATCATTTCTTTGAGGCAATTAAAACTATAGATTGTAAACTTCTATCTGTCTCTGTTGATTTAAAAACACATTGTGAAAAATATAGTATGCCGGTGAATGTTACTGCTTATACATTATATCTTATTCTTGAGGGTTTTCAATATTTTCTTGAAGAACTAGATGAATATGGTAAAGTAATTTATGAAAGATTTGGTGGTAGTTTGAGAAAAGAGTTGGTATAGTACATAAACAACTTACAGTTACTTATGCATTCCCAAAATACTCATATTTTAACAATATAAATAGACGGATATGTAATGGTAATCCTTGTAATGAATATATGCTTCAATTTGCCGATTTTTTGCATTTGCTCCTTGGATAAAATGTGAATCAAATGGCACTAAAACCCGTCGCTACGATGAAATTAAACATAAATATTACAATTTAGACCATCCTACATCAAGACGTAGAGGAAATTATGAAATATAAGCGGATTCCTGAGGCTCAATTTTAAGTGTCCTCTATTACGACACCAGTACTGAATCTTATTATTTAGATATACTCAAATAGTATATAATTTTTATTGATATGAATTCCTCATGTATTGTTCTAATATTCGTATCAATTTTCTCTTTTAAACTATAATATGTATACTTAATTGTTTGATCGTCACATTTCGGTTGTTTTAAGACTTTTTTAGCACATAGGGTTACTTTGTTTATACCTAACTATTAGTTTATAACTGAGTCTAAAACCTAGGAATCTCCTATACCATTATTCCTATTTTGTTTAGCGTAATAGATTAGCGTAATTTTATATCTAATGCAGAAAAGAAAAAATGACTATTGTTATTGTAGGTTGACCTTGGTTGTCCGCCGAGTAAAAAGGGAGATTTTTGTTGACGATGTCAGCGGTATCTCCAACAATATTAGTTAGATTGCCAAATAAAGAATAATTTGAATATCATACCAATAATTAGATATTAAAATCTGTCTCCTTATAAGGAAGTTCTCATTCTAATAAACAACAGGAATGAACAACAAACCAAATAATATAACAAAAAGAACAACAAAGTTTACTTCCAAAATGGCAGGAATTTTAATAGTTGTATCGACGACGCTGGTTATACTTTTTGTAGGAATACCATGCAATATGAATATTGCATATGCTGCAGGAGATGATCCCGGAACATCTATTATTGATGTAAGTTCTGCTCAAGGTTTCAAAGAGATTCAGAATTGTGGTACTTCGGCTGATGGAATTGCGATTTGGTGTGTTTGAAACAAATCTAAAAAATGATAAGCAATGATACATATAACATACAGAAAGTGAAATTTGTATCACAAAATTAGTTAAAGAAATATAAATATTTCATAATTGAAAATCTACACTATTTTTTCAATACATTTAAAAATTAGAATTTTAGACGAATTTTAAATGAAAATTGTTGTATTTTCCTTAACTCTGTTTATAATAGGAATCTTTTTAATTTCGAATGTATATGGACAAGAAAAGAAATCTACTATTGCTGATTTTATTTTAGAAGTAGAACAATTCAATTCCAATCCAGTTGTAAAAAAAAAGTGCATTTCCTGTAATAAATAATGATAATCAACTTGTTGGAATGATTACGACTGATGCTATTTCTAAAGTAGATAGGATAAAAATTGAGAATGAAAAAGTCAATGATATAATGATACCAGTCTCAGAATTAATTGTAATCAGTCCAGATAAGGAAGTCAACGATGCTTTAAAACAATTATTTAGAAAAGGAATGAGTAGGATATTTATTGTAGATAGACAGTCACAATTAATTGGATTAGTTAGTAAATCTGATATACTCAATTTAGCTCAGGAAAGAAAGGGAATACTTACAATCTTCAAAAAATTGGAATTACAAATATAATATAACTAATACAGTGAGGTTATCTCTAGTTTTGATCCTATACTATGATTCTTATTATAAATCACGTTTTATCTCAATATTAAAAATCAGTTCATCATTAGACCATTAATTTTTTGAACGAGATCATCAGTTTTGATAGGTTTTTGAATAAAATATTCTTCCCCGATTTTCTCGCTTAAAAGAAACCGTGCTTTTCTGAATTCTTCATAAAACAATTCACTAGCTGTTAGAAAGCAGATCTTGACTTGTGGATCTTTTTCCCTTATCTTGTTATATAATTCAAATCCGTCCATATTTGGCATTTTTATATCTAGAATTACTAAATCGTAAAAATTACTCTTGTAAGAGTTTAATGCTAAAATAGGATCATTAAAGGACTCTATGTAAAAGTCATAATTTTCTAGTGCATTAGTTAGTGCATAAGTTATATCAACTTCATTGTCTACTAAAAGTATTTTTTTTACATTCGTTATTTTACATCTCACTCTCCATTCTCAATTGTTTTGGTAGGTTTCCATATGGGTAAAGTAAAATAAAAGGTAGATCCATTATTTCCAGAATTGTTCTCTCCCACCATTATACCACCATGAGCTTCTATTATATTCTTGGATATAAAGAGACCAAGCCCAGTACCTTGTTCAGATTTAGTCGCAAATTTATTAAATAATTGTGGCAAGATCTCAGGATCTATTCCTGTTCCACTATCTTTTATACTAACCATAATTTCCTCTTTTTCTTTTATTTTTTTTATTTTAATAATTATATCTCCTTCTTGAGTAAATTTAAGAGCGTTATCCAGTATATTAGAAAGTACCTGAGTAACTCTTCCCTTATCTGCATTAACAAAAATATTCTCTTCGCTAAGCTCATACACTATTCTAATTTGATCACTTCCGTATCTTTTTTTGCTTATTATCTCTTTATAGTCATTTACTACGTTTTCTATTATCTCATTTAATTCAACAATTTCTTTATTTAATTTAAATGTTTGAGATTCTATCTTGGTTACATCTAGTATATCTTCTGTAAGCCGATATAATCTGTAACAATTTCTCAGAATGACTTGAAGGAATTCTTGCTTTTTCTGGTTTTCTTTTGATAGAGTTTTTTGTGCTTTATTTTCCTTCTCGATTTTACTATAAAGTAATTCAGTAAGGGTAATAATAGGTACAATTGGAGTTCGAAGCTCATGGGCTGTTATGTTTATAAAGTCCCTTTGGATTTTACTTTGTAGACTCAACTTTTCATTAGCTACAATAAGGTTTTTGTTGGACTCTTCTAATGCCTCTTCTTTTTCTTTTAAGTTTGACATGGCATTTTCAATTTTTTCAGTCCTTTCCTTTACAAGCTCATTTAAATGGGTGTTTGTATTTGATATATTATTTCTCATTACATCTAGTTGTTTAGCTAATTCTTCAATTTCCTCAGGACCTTTTATATCAATTTTGGTATCATATTTTCCATGAGCTACCTCATTCATTATATCTCTTAATTTTTGAATTGGTTTAGAAACAGAATTACCTAGAAATTTTGATGCAATTATTATAGCAATTCCGACCAAAATTCCACTTAAAATGGTTACATATTTTAAGTTTTCAAGAGGTGCAAATGCTTCAACTTTATCCATTTTTACAACCAAACCCCATCCTAAATTTTCTAAATATCTTGTTACAGCCAAAACATCCACTCCACGGTAATCTTTTGCATCAGAGAAAATTTTCTCATTTTTTAATAATGATTGAATTATCGGAGTATCTACTTTATCTTTACTAACTGTCAAATTCAAAGACGCATTTGGATCAAATCTTAATGGATTAATAATAAGAGCGTCACCATTACCATCCTTTTTTACTAAATTAATTTCACCTGTCGCTACTTGTTCTTCAAACACCTTAAACATAGATAGTAAATCTCCCAAGTTATAAAATATGGTTACTACACCCAATAATTTAGTATTGAGTATAAGTGGACCAGTTAAATATGATTTAAGTGTCTGACCCTTATCCTTATACAAAATAGTTACATTATTTTGTTTTTTTCCTTCAATAAAATATGTATCATTTGCATGAAGTGTACCAAGATATGTATCATTGGTAGAAGCAACCACTCTACCAGCTAAGTCTAATATTATTATGTCTTCAAACCTCGTAATTTCAGGTTTTATAGCATTAAGTATTTCATTCATAATTTTCTGTGACGAGAGTTTATTATTATTACTACTACTATTATTGTTATACTTATCTAATTCTACCTTAAGTTGATATCTGCTAGAAACTAAGTTTAATTTTTCGTTATTCTGTTCAAAAGCATCTTGAAAATTTTTTTCTTTTAATTTAGCTACAATTTCAAGTTTCTTCAAGATTTCAGATTTGATTGTTTGTTCCATTTCTAAATAAGTAAAAATTCCAAATATCATTAATGGAATTAAAGATATTATTAAAAAAAAATTATCAATTTAGATCCTATTTTCATGGCTTACCTCAGCGAGTTTTGTATATTAAATTTAATATAAAAATTTATTGTTTTTAACTCTTGATAAATCTATTTTTCAAAATATATACTACCAAAGGGAGCGATTATTAATTGAACTTTATTATTTGAGAAAGAGTATAGATCTATAAATAATTGAAAAATAATACGACTAATAATTCATTAATGTCGCTATTAATAATATATTTTAAAAATTTTTAGCGATCTTCTATTTTTATAAAAAATACTTTATTGAAAGCTAATTGTTTCATAGGTCATAATGATTAGCTATTCATTAGGAAGCTACGATAGGTGATTATTTAAAAAAGCTAAGATGGACTTCAAAAGTAAAAAATTGCTGATCTGATGATACGGAATTCAGAATTAAATTTAATGAAGTATAAAAAAAGAAATTATTTTTTGAAAGAATTTCACAAATTATTGACTAAATGTTGGTAGTATATCTTTTTTATTAGTTTATTACTCTTTTATCTTTTAAAAAAACAAATTCTATCTATTGTATCTAAATAATATAGTATCAAATTTAATCCATATTACTAGTAAACTATACAAATTTTTATTTTTTGTCCTAATAGAAGATACTAGAAGGTATATTCATAAAAAATCTTTATAAATTATTTTTATAATAGAAACTAAAATTAATATAGTAATTATCTGAAGGAAAAAAATTTTAAACCATGACTTTAGATAAAAAGTAACGAACCGTAAAGTACCTTGTCTATACTTTTTTGTACGAACAAATAAATAATTGCAGTTATTTATTTAATGGAATGCGGCGAAAAAAACTATTAAAATTAACTATGACTGCTTCTGATTGGAATTCCTTAGAACTGGATAATCTAGCAGATAATGATCCTTTTGATGACCTAATCAATGACATATCAAAAAAAATAAAAAAGAAAAATAGATAATAATAATTTTTCTACTTTATTTTTTTTAACCATTGCCCTCCGTATTAATTTTCGATTATTGACGATTGGTAATGGTTATATTTTCTAAATATATTTTATACACCTATGATACAAACTATTCTGGCATTTTTATTTTAAATTTATCAAATTATTTATTAATATTCTATTTAACAATTTCAAAAGTATCCATAATCTTTCTGAATGATTTAAGATTTTCATCAAATTGCTCATCATTAGTCGCAGCAAAAGATATTTTATAGAGATTTATACCTTGTGTAGTATATATTTCATAATTTATAATATCACTAGAAGCTTCTTCCATTAAAAAAGGAGATTTTGTACTATAAATATATTGAGTTGCATTTTTATCTCCAATTTTTGTATTATTCAAGGCAATGGGTTTATATCCTTCAGCTAAATCATGATAAGCACTTTGTTCTTTAGTATAATTGTCAAGCGAGAAGCCTTCAGAAACAATTGGATAGGTACTAATTGACATCACAGGAAATCTCATACAAGGTAACGAGGCACATTCCGATGTAGCTTTATAGAGGGACGAACCTTCTACTATCCAATCGTCGGTATATTGGAACTTAACGCCTAGTAATGGATCATCAAAAGTTAAGGAATTACTAGACTGAGAGAAAGTTATATTTGAGGTTGTTACTAATGTAATAGCAATCATACTAACTATAATACATACATTTATGATATAGAGAAACTTCATTATATTCATCGTTCATAATTTTGTTAATATATATTTTTAAAATCTCAATCAATGTTATATCATGTGTAAGATTGTGTTTGTTCACTCACTCATAATAAATATTTTATATTTAATTTTAAATTCATAAATCTAAATAACTTGTAGAATTGTAAATTTAATTATATTAAGTATTTCGCCTGGAATAATATCAAACAACCTAGAATTACTCATTATTAATAGTTTATAACTCGTCTTAATTTAGCGAGAGAGATTGTCTCCGGGGCTAGGTTTCTAAAACCAATCCATCATAAATCTCGAATTCAATAAAAAAACTACTTCACGGCAATACAAAGATTATAGAAGGGGCCAGTGACTAGTCCAGCAGTAAATACTCTTATGAATTATACGAAATGAATATGACAGAGTACTGATAAGCCAATCTAGTTATGAGGTTTGGAAATTACAAATTCTTTATAGTGATTAATGTTGGCTATATCTATTTATTTATCTACTATTGGATAAAAGAACATGACTAACGGAACCACGTTTTTGGTCTTTTATAGATTCAGGCCTTTAGATTCTGAGGAAAAGAATATAGCTAAACAAGAATGGGAAGATATTAAAAGTAGCTTACCTAACAATGTAGAACTTATTGGAGAATACAATCATGCGTGGGGAACAGAATATAATGGTTTTCTAATGTTTCAATCTGAAACAAGTGATATATTTTTTGAATGGTGGGCTGGATTCAAAGATAAAATTAGGTGGTATGTCGAAAAAACACATACAATAGTGGCAAGGAGAAAGTAATTATAATTTATTTTCTTTCATTTAATATACTCTTTACCAATTATTTAGAGATCATTACAGATTTGATAATTGTAATTTGTGGACTTCCAGGAACTGGAAAGACATTTTTATCTAATAAACTATCTCCATATCTAAAGGCTACCGTATTATCTACAGATAAACTTAGAAAAGAACTATTTGCAAATCCTACCTATACTGCATGGGAAAGAGCTCTAATCTATGATGTATTATTTTTATTTGCAAAATATTTACATTCATCAGGAATTAGTTGTATATTAGATGGAACATTTAATATGGAAAAATCTCGAAGTGAAGTAAAGGAAATACTAAATTTAACAAATGATCAAATTCATATTATTGAATGTATTTGTCCAGAGGATATGATTATCACTAGACTCTTATTGAGAAAAAATGATTATTCTGATGCCAATGTGTCAATATATTTAAAAATGAAGAAGATTTATGAACCAGTTAGACAAAAACATATATCAATAAATACGACAAAACCAATCGAGAAAAATATCAATAAAATACTCAAGTATATTTATAGATCAACAGGTAAAGGGACGAAAGACTGAAATGCAAATAAATATTAAAAGTACTTATTAATCATCTAAAGAAAAAAATTTAGCTTTAATCCAAAACTACTTTAAATTTTATAATCTAAATAATAAGTTTCATTTGAGTAAATATAATTGTAAATATAAGAGCAGCTATCTTTTAAGGGGAAATTCCTATTATTCGAGGTGGATAGCTATTTAATATATTAATCAAAACATATCCAATGAAAACAAGGGAAAATCCGGAAAAAGCATATGAAAATATTTTTTTTAGCCAGCGAGTATCACTTTTATCCTTTCTAAAGAGAGGAATTGATGCCATATTTGAAGAAATGATAATTATATATTTCTGTTTTTAGAAACTTTGAATACGTAAACTTTTTGGATTTTTTTTATGTAAAAATAAACAATAAATTTATTCTAAATATTTCTTCTTCATATTCACAATGCTGGGAGTAATAATGAGAGAGATACTAAATAAGAGTATAATAGTGAATAACGAAAGGAGAGAATGTTTAAAATTAACTTTCTATCCATAATAATGATAACTAAATTCTATTTTATGATTTCAAAATTTCTTGTATAGTACTTGTAAATATTTTTTTATTAACAGGTTTTTTCATTATATATTCTTTTGAGATTCCTGGAATTATAGTTGAAAATTCATCTAAGATATCTAAAGCAGTTATAAAGAGAACTTTAATTGTTGGGTCTATAGATTTTATTTGCTGATGTAATTGAAATCCATTCAAATTTTTCATTCGGATATCAAGTATTATTAATAAGTTTTTAAAATTTGGAATATTTCTAATATAGTTCATGGCAAAAGATGGATCAGTGAATGCAGTTACTTCATAATCATGATCTTCTAAAAATATCTTATAAGTAAAGAGAACATCTTCTTCATCATCAACTAAAATTATTCTTTGGTTATTATTTTTTAAGTTCTCACCAATAGAAGAACCTAACTGTTGTTCAACAAAGGAATTTTTATCAGTAACCTCAATATCATTGATCGCAACAATTTTTTTTCTTTTAATATTATAGAGAGAATATGGATTATTTTCAGTTATTTGGTAATTAGTATGATTTATAAAATTATAATTGTGTAGCATAGTAGGTAAAGATTTTAAAATTCTGTAGAAATTATCTCCAATAATTATTTCATTTGGAATAGAAGAAGAAGCGTTTATCTTTGAACAAAGGTTTATAGTTGTCCCAAATAAATCTATTTGACTGTACTCTCCTACTAAAGCTAAATCTAGAACACCATAGTCCATACTAATCCTATAATTGAATGGTGGAAGTTGTTGCTTAGATAATTCTTGATTAATATTATAACGTTCATCTAAAATTTTAAATCCGCATTCAATAGCCTCTATAAAGACATCGATATTTTTATTATTGGAAGTTTTAGGAAAGTAAAATAATAAACTGTCGCCAATATTTTTTATAACTTTACCGCTATAACTTTTAATATTCTTTGATATAGAATTTATAAATGTCGAATAATATTTTCTGATTGATTCTAAATTATCCATTGTAATAGTATTTTTAGTCGAATCTACCAAATCAATAAAACCTACACAACTCTTTATCGAATCTCCAGAAAATCTAATACCTTTAGAAGAAAAATTTTTCATCTAGTACTATCTCCCAAAATTATTAAAGTATATAGAACTTTATAAATATAAGACTCTAAACGCGATACCATTCTACATTGAATAAGTTGTTATAGAGAATTATAAAAATAATTTGGTTAAAGAAGTATTGTTTAAAAATTAGAAGAATTTATTAATATAATTCTGTGTTTGTTAAAACTGTTTGAAATTGCAAAAGTTAAAAATCCATTTAAATTTATATACAAAATTTTAATAAATTATATGAACAAGATTTTGAAACGCCGAAAAATGTTTAATTATAAATAAAATAAATTTATTGGCTATTAATAAGGATGACTGGAAAGACTCAAATTGCATCCTACTTTCATTTTAGATTTAGAGCTATATTGTGTAATGATATTAATTATATGGTATAGGTATTATTTAGTATATTTGGTAGCAATTACCTTAGCAGATATCATTGGATATGCTCTTACTGGATCAATATAGAATTTATTTTAGAGTATTATTAATTAAACTATTTGTAGTCTCATATGATCACAAATCAGATGTAGTTCGGCGTACCTTATAAATTGCTTCGAACAAATTTGCTTTCTCGATTTTATTTTGCTTCTTCAGTATAATATTATAAAATAGAGATCTCTATATTAGGCCCTAATCTAAAATACTAAAACTACTTCTGCTATAATAAATATCAATGCTAATTTGATAACAAATAATATTTTACCTAAATTTTGATAACATTAAAATTATATGATTTTATTTTTAACACCAATAATTGAACTTTGAAAATGATGATACCAACGCTGATAATAATAATCATTCAAAATCTGATATCATCAAATTAAAAATAATTCTATTAATTATTTCAGCTTATATTGTTATAGAAATCCTGGCTGGTATATTCACTAACAGCTTAGCATTGTTATCTGATGCTGGACATATGCTTACTGATGCAGCCGGCATTGGTTTTTCTTTATTTGCTATTACTTTTGCATCAAAAAAAGCATTAACCCCTCAAAAAACGTATGGATTCTATAGATTAGAAATTCTTGCTGCATTGACCAACAGCATTATAATCTTATTATTTTCTTTTTATATTATATATGAGGCATACCTTAGATTAGTTGTTGTAGGACAACAAAAGGAAATTCAAGGTGTTACTGTTCTCATTGTAGCCATAGTTGGTTTGATAGTGAATCTTATCGGCATGAAAGTATTGCATGGACATGCAAAAGATAATCTCAATATGGAGGGAGCATATTTGGAAGTTTTAAAAGATGTTTTAGGGTCATGCGCAGTCATAGTTGCTGGTCTTATAATTATTTTTACAGAATTCTATATAATAGATCCCATAATAAGTATTGGCCTTGCACTACTTATTTGGCCTAGAACCTGGAGCCTTTTGAAAAGATCTATAAATATATTGATGGAAGGATTACCACCCAATATTTCCTATGAGGACGTCAAAAAGTCCATTTTAGAAATTCAAGGTGTTACTGGAGTTTTTGACCTTCATATATGGAAGATTACATCAGGTTTTGATGCATTAACTGCACATGTTGTAATATACGATGTAAGTAAATCCCAAAATATTCTCAAAGAGATCTTTTCAATGCTAGAAAAAAAATTCAACATTACTCATACAACAATACAAATAGAAACTTATCATAAATAATATATTACATGTTACAAATAAAAAGCAATAGTGAAAAATTATATAAAAAATTAAAATCGGCTAATGATAAGAAATAAATAGAAAAAATTTTTTTATTAACTTTAATAACTACTCTCTTTTTACTAAAATATAATGAGGAATATTTTCAAGAGTTGCTGGATATGAAGTTTTGTATTCCCATCCTTCCTGAAGTAATTTTCGTGCGGTCTCTATGTCATTAACAGCAAATATATCTATAATTTTTTTACGTCTTATCTTTTGATCCATTTCACCTTTAGTCATAGTTTGTGACCTATATTTATGAACATGATCTAAACCGTTACCATCCATTAGCTTCCATGAGATTTTGTCATCGTATCCATTTTCAATTTTTTTGAACCATATCATTTGTTCTGGAAAACCAGAAGATTTACATCTAGTACATTCATGCATCTTTTTTTGCGGTTGTGATGCTTCCGCTTTATTATAGGTAGACATCAGTAATATCTTTATGATCATGCTTATAATACTTGAGAACTTGAAAGAGAGGGAGAGGCTGTTGAATATTTCAAATTATAATTATTAGAATTTTCGTTTAATAAAAAATTCATATCATAACTCTCAGTATACTTTAATTGTCCTTCTATTGATTATGTTATAAATCCTATTTCAATATAAGTTGTTTTAAATATCAATATGCGTATCGTGATTGTGGTAAATTGACAAACGATTTATTTTGATTTTTTTATGAATTAAGTCTTTATACCACCATCAATATTCATCTTTAACAATAATAATTAAAAATTATTAATTATATCATGATTGTACCCCCATCAATAATAATAGTATTACCTGTAGAATAGGAAAAATCATCCGTTGCTATATGTGAAGCAATTTTTGCTACTTCTTCAGGTTTCCCCCATCGTTTAAGCGAAGTTTCCTCTTCTGCTCTAGATCTATGTATATCGTCAATTGAATAATATGTTGCATCTGTAGATATATTCCCTAGAGCCAAAGTATAAGCCCGAATATTATAAATTCCATATTCTCTCGCTATGTGTTTAGTTAGGCCTATAACTCCAGATTTTGCTATAGTGTAGGGAGATCCTTCAATATGACCACTCACAGCAGGAGTCGATGAAATATTAATAATTACTCCACCTCTTTTATTTTTGTGTTCATTTTCACTTTTTATCATTTGTGTAATCACTGCTTTTGAAAGTCGAATTGATCCCATTAGATCTACATCAATTATTTCCATAAAACGGTCATCTTCAATCTCATGCAAATTTTTATACCATAATTCTTTGTCAAATCTATATCCTGCATTGTTGATTAAAATATCTATTTTACCAATTTTTTTTAGTATATCAGTTATGCAGTAGTTTATGTTATTTGTATTGGTTACATCTAATTCTATTGCATACGTTTTACCATTAATAATTTCGGATACTTTTTTAGCATTTTCAATATGTCTGGAACAAACAATTACCATAGACCCACAAATTTCGGCAAAATATTTAGCCATTTCATAGCCTATTCCTCTAGAGGATCCACTAATTAAAATATTTTTATTTTCTAAAGACATGGTACTGATTAATATTTACCCTAGTATGTAAATTTGTAGAAAATAAGCAATTTTTCATTTCTATAGGTGATCATAAGAAACTATAATTTTTATCCATTATATAAAATATAATTTTCTAGATTCTAAATAAGTCTAATTTGGATTAAAAAAAACAAGCGAACTTATTTAAAATTGCAGATACACCAACCAAAGGAGAAAAAGGTTAAATTTTATCTAAATAAATGAACTACTAATTGTAGTCTACCATTTATTTATTATTACATTATTGTTTTTAAGGAAAACACTTTTTGTAATGTAGGTTGAATTTCAAGATGAACAATTTTCATCACATCTGCTGGTGACGCTTTATTATTTAACAATGAATAAAAATAAGTCAAATCTTCTTCTAATTTTGTAATATCTCGAATATTTTGTTTATTTATCCCATCAAAAGATTTCAAATCTACTTGAAACAATTTATTAATTTCTAAAGCGATAGCCAAAGCACTCTGATAATCACTGTACTCGTTAACTGTAGTATTTGATGAAAAAATCTTTTTTATTTCGTTACGGTCAATATTTTTTACGTCTTTCAATAAACTATATTTATCTTCTGATCCAGCGTTCAAAAAGTCTTTAACAACTGTTGTCTCATCTAATAAGTTTTTATTTATTGACTGGTTTTCGTTCTTTATTGGTAGTATGTACAATAAATTTGACATATTTGTAATATCAAATGAAAGATCTATTGAATCTGAATATTCTCTTAATGCTTCATCAATAAGCGTAGCAATAACTAAAGCATCGGAGGTTGAGTTTGCAGCCGATATTTCCTTGTTATATCTTTCAGTAAATTCATCATCATTTGCTACATCTTCGTCAGTATAAAAAGTATCAGCAACAAATCTAGCTGCCTCTTCTGAATGATCTAAAGATAAAGTTATATTTGTTGGATAGTTTTCTTTAGCGAGATCCAACTCTGTCTCAGCCTTTTTTATTAATGTTAATAAGTATATTGAATCATCTGTAGTAAAACTATGTCCAAATATTTGAATACATTGTAAGTTTAAAAATAATATAGGAATTATAAATGAAAGAAATGTAACAGTTTTCAATCTTTCAACTCGTTCAAAGAAATATTTACCATGAACTTTTTTTCTAATTGTAAGGATTGCAAATCGAAATAGTTTTGAACTCATTATTATATGTCCAGTTTTAAATCATATAATTCTTGTAATAATGGTTGTATTACCCCATGAATAACTTTAACTACTTCAGTATACGGTTTTTTCATTTCAATAAGAGTCACAAGGTTAGAAAGTCCTTCATTTAATTTATTAACTTTATCTGTTTCGTTAATTTCATGTTCTGACTTGATTTCTTTAAATAAATCTGAAACTGTGTATGATAATTTTAGAGCGGTAGACAATGATGTATTATTTTGAATTTCTTTATTAACAGTAGTAAGATTCTGATTATGTTTGTCTATATTAATAGCAGACATATTCGTAGTTACTGGTTGTTGGTGGTGGCTGCTGGTATTGTCCATATTCATAGCTGACATATTATAAGGCTGTACATTAAATGAATTAGCATAATTGATATCCACTTCATTCACTAGGGTCGCTAATCTTAAAGCTTGAATTGTTGAATTATTCAAAATATCGTCTGAAATCCTTACTGAGATTGCTTCATCTAAAACTGATTCCCAATCAAATACTGTTTTAGCTATTTGCGCTTTTGTGATGTTATTTGGATCAATCAACGAGAATGTATTTATTAATAGAGAAATTTCATTTGCTACTCTTTTATTTTTTTCTTGTACTTCTTTGTTTGTATCATTATTATAAAGCTGTTTTAATATTTGAACATGCTTAATTGTGGAATCATAATCTTTGTTTAAAAGAAATTGTTCAATTAATTGAGCCTGAATTTTTAACTTATCTACCAAAGCTAAAAATATTACACTTTCATTTGTTGAAAAAGTGTGAGCGTATATTTTCATATTTGAAATTGACATAATAATAATTAATAAAAATAACACACCAATTGCCCTCAAGACATCGTATATAATATTAGCTTAAATAATAAATTTATGGTACAAATATAAAATCCAATTTTGACTCAATTAACAGATTCTAAGAAATAAAAAAAGGATAATAATTGAGAATATTATAATCTAAACTATTAAATTTTAATTCAAAATTATCATAAAATAATACGATTAATGCTAATGATCGTAATTCAAGATGTATTCAAAATTATGTCTTTAGTCAATTTATTTTAAAAACTCCTTTTGAGGAATGCTCCTACATGTTTTCCGAATTTGGGAAAAATAATAAACATCATAATAAAAAAGAATATTACAAAAAATATGATTGTAACCAAAAGTTGATTACTACCATTTGATACTTCCATCTCAAAATTTTCTATAAGAGGATTATTTTCGTATTTAGGATCCCCTGCAACTTTAGTTAACAACGATAAAGAATATGTAGACTGGTTTTTAAAAGTATAGGGATAAGTGATATCTGAAAATTCGTAAAATTTGTATGGAACTTGGTATACTATTTTGTTTGAAGTTTTATCCATTATTATTAATGATATAAAGGTATTTGTAACATCATTCCCATCTTTTTGAACATTAAAATTCAACAATGTACTATTGTCATTTACTTTTGGTTGAGCAGGATATGGTAAAAATGCAATATTATAACCATCTTTTTCTTTAAAGATAGCATTCGGTATTGTTGATGGAATATGTGCATATACTTTATTATTCCAAGTTGGAATTAGAGAAACTAAAAAAAATAGTATCCCTACTATCAATACCAAACGAATTAAAGTGTTGCATTGAATCAAAGCTATCATTTTATTTAATCAAATATATTATTATATCTAAATAGATTTTAAAAAATTACTATGTAAATACTAAGCAGAATTCAAATCTTTATAATTTATCGATTATAAAATACTTTTCAAGAGTGCAAAATTCTCGAGAAAACAAATTAATTCTTGTAGGATTTAAAGTAATAGGTATCAATGAGAGATTTAAAAAAAATAATTTTCTTATCTTTTAATTTAATTTTTTTTTTCTTACTATGTATTACAAGTTATTTTCCTTCTCAAGTTTATGCACATCCTATAGTAATTGATTCTAACCCTAAGCAATTTCAATCCTTAGAAAACCCCCCGGATCGCGTTATTGTTTATTTTAGTGAACCTATAGTTTTACCGTATAGCCAAATTTCTGTAATTGATTCGGAAGGGACTAGAGTGGATGAGGGGAATTCAGAAAATTATAATGGAGATACTTCTACTATTTCTGTAACATTAAAACCAGATATAGGTGAAGGAACTTTTACTATTAATACTAAAGTACTATCTGCAGTTGACGGACACGTAGTTGATGGCTCTGTAGTTTATAGTATTGGAACTGGAGTGGCAGATTTTAGTCATGTCAAATCTGAATCCAAAGACATCGTTGATTTGTTATCAATAGAAAATTCTCTTAGTAGGATACCGGGATATGTTGGTCAGATTGTAATAGTGGGAGCCACCTTCATATTTTTGTGGATTCAAAAACCTTTATCAAAATTTGAATGGATCAAAGGTGCTATTCAATTAAATTTGTATCTAATCAAAAGAGATTTAATAAAATTGATTATTATTGGAACTATCCTGGTACTTTTTTCTATTATTGCTATACTACTAATTCAAGCTACTGCTATAGGAGGATCAGTAGGGGATGTACTAACTACAGAGTTTGGAAAGATTATCCTTATTAGGCTAGGTTTGACTTTAGTATTATTCGCATTTTTACTATTTTATTATAAAAAAATTTTTAAAAATTCTAAAAAAACTCGAGATGACGTTAAATATTTTATTGTTCTAATTTGTCTGGGATTAGGCTTATTATTTACTAATAGCATGATATCTCATTCAGCCGCATTAAAAAGTTTTGGTCCTGTTCTAATAGATTATTTCCATGGAATAGCTGCTTCATTTTGGATTGGAGGTTTAATTTTTTTGACGTTTGTTTTTGTTTCAAAAATATTTTTAATCAAAGATGAAGAATTAAAAGCAAAAATTATCTCAATGGTAATTCCTCGATTTTCAACTATAATTATACCGGTTTTAGGTAGTATATCTATAACTGGACCAATCTTATTGTGGTCATTAGAAGCTAATCTTTCTACAACAATTGCTTCACTGTATGGTAAAATATTGATTGTAAAATTAATACTAGCTGCTATCATGATAATAATAGGTGGTTACCATCAATTCATAACTGAAAAAAAAATTTCAACTATATCAATAAAACAAATACAGGAAAAAGGTCATAGCAAAGGAACAATTGCAAGTGAACCAAACTTTATAAAACGATTTATGTGGAGTTTAAGAATTGAAGCACTTGTAGGACTAGGTCTTTTGTTTGTAGTTTCCTTAATGACTAACATGGTTTTACCTTCAGGCGAACTACCATCTTCAAACATTACCAATAATTCAGAAGCTGTAAAACTTGAAAACCCAGTACAGAATAGTAATATTTATTCTACTGTTGTTTATAGCGAAAATCAAAAGATACAAATCCATCTAGAGCCAGCGAGATTGGGAGAGAATAAAATATTTGTAGAATTTTCTGATTACAATAATAATCCAACAGCAAACATAATTAACGCGAGTATAAAATTATCACAAATAGAACGAGGGATTGGACCAATTTTAATAGACATGGAAAAAATATCTAATGGACGATTCAATGCAATAGTTCCAATTAGTGCATTAGGACCATGGAATTTCGAGATTCAGGGAAAGACATTACAGCCTAATGCTCCAAATACTATAGCTACATTTGAAATAAATATAAAACCTAGAATCTCTGATTTACAATTCAATATTACAGAATACAAAACTCCTCAGAATAGCATGTTACTGAATCCTATGTATCAGGCTAGTACTGATTCTATTTGGGTAGGTGATTCCCTACCTGGAAGTGGAAAATTGTGGCAATTTGATATTGCGAATCAAAACTACCAAGAGCATACAATCAATGGTATTAATCTTATAACCTTATCTGTTTTTGATCCTATAAACACTAACATCCTATGGTTCATAGATCCAACCTCTAATATATTAGGTAATTTCAACACTGACACTAATAAAACTGAAACATACGAAATACCAAATAAAGGAGTAATATCGGGATTGACAATCGATAACAGCGGTAACATATGGATTAGCATAATACAAGATAATTCAATTCTAAAATATGACATAAATAAAAATAGCTTTGAAACATTTAAAATTCCTACGGAAAATTCAAGACCATTAAGCCTTATTTATGATGAAAATAATAATGACATCTGGTTTGCTGAATCAATAGGCAAAATAGGACGATTAGATATAGAAACTAAGACCATTAATGAATATCCGAATGACACAAAATCAGATGCCTTGGAGAGGTCTATATTATCTGAACCAACAGCCTTGCTATTCGACGCAAAAAATTCTTACCTATATATTAGTGATCATGAAAAAAATTCTGTTATTAGATTTAATACGTTTACTTCTGTATTTAAAGAATATCCTTTAACCGATATTAATGGATTAGCATTTGGAATGGCTCTAGATGCTTATAATAATTTATGGATAGCTCAACATGTTTCAGACACACTAGCAATACTAGACCCAGATACAGGAGAAACTATGAATATAGAAATTCCAACGTCAAATTCTTTTGTACAATATCTTGTTACAGACTCTAAAAAAGATGTTTGGTTTGCAGAGCAGCGAGGAAATGCTCTAGGAAAAGTAACAATCAAATTTATTCCCAATAATTCCCAAAACATAGCGTCAACGCCGAGTTCAATAACTGATAATGATAATAATAATAATAATAACAATAATCAGACAGATCGCAACATTGCCAATAAATCAATATTTAATATACTTAGATTTAACGATTTTTTTGGTCCATTCATTATAATTGCAGTAGCAGCTTCAACAATATTATATGTAAATAGTAGAGAACAATTGAGAAAAAAACTATTAGAGATAGAAAATATTGAAGACAGAAACAACTAAAAGGTACCAAGATAGTATAATTTATTTAACTTAGTTTAAAAAATAAAATTTAAAAGAAGTTCTACAAATGATAGAATAAAACAAGAATTGATACAATTATCAAGAAATATTAAATTTTAATAACATACAAATTCATAATAAATGACTTTTTATTACAGCGAAATAATCATATATTTTATTTTAAGATCATATTTCTATAATAAATATAGTTAATAATTAATCTGATTATTATAAATATTAAATATGAAAGAAAAAATAGTAGAAGTTAGTTATGAGATTAATACAAACAAAATTACTATTCGATGGTAGTAACGAGAAAAAAAATTGTTTTATCGGAATAGAAGGTAATGAAATAAAATTTGTCGGTAATAATAAGCCATCAGGATCCCACGAAATTATAGAACATTGTGGAGCGGTTACCCCCTCATTTATTGATGCTCATAGTCACATAGGTATGGTTAGAGCTGGAGAGCCTTCAAATGAAGAAGAAGCAAATGAACATATGGATTCAATTTCTCCTTTATCTAACGCTTTGCATAGTATATATATGGATGATCCCTCATTTCAAGAATCTATTGAATCTGGTGTTCTATACTCAGTGGTGTTACCTGGTAGTGGAAATATAATAAGTGGTAAAGCGGTTTTAATCCGAAATTTTTCGTCAAATATAACTAATGCCTTTATTTCAGAAGTAGGGATCAAAATGGCTTTAGGATATAATCCAAGACGTACTATAAAATGGAAAGGTACTCGACCTTCGACAAGAATGGGAGCAATAGCAATTCTTCGTGACAATCTCTTGAAAGCAAAAAAGGCAATGACGCTTTTAGAAAAAAAGAAAAAATTGATTGAGGAAATTGATCCCCAATTAGAACTTTTCTTAGCTATTTTGAAAAAAAAATACAAATTGATGGTACACGTTCACAAAGAAGATGATGTTATGATTATGATAGAATTGATAAAAGAGTTTGAAATTGAGGCGATTGCAAATCATTTATGTGATGTTCATAATGACTACATATTCCAGCAATTAAGGTTAAATAAAATTCCTATTATCTATGGGCCTTTAGATTCATTTCCATATAAAGTAGAATTGAAACACGAAAGTTGGAGAAATGTAGAAAAATTGCTCAGATCAAATTCTAAATTTGCAATAATGACGGATCATCCAGTCCTATTACAAAGAAATCTTTTTTACTGTTTAAGACATTTATTAAGATTTGGTACTACAAAAGCAGAAGCGATTTCAAAGATTACAAAAGAACCCGCCGATATAATTGGAGCAACGACTTTAGGACAAGTCAAACCAGGCTTTAAAGCATCATTTACGCTTTGGAACAATGATCCTTTTTTGCTATCTAGCTATCCAAAAATAGTATTTGCAGAAGGAGAAATTGTGTATAGAGAATAGCAATTATTTTCCAAGAATTAATGGCCAAGTAACAAATTATAAAAATAATTAAATTTTTTCGATAAGGGATTATTTGTTTAGGAATTAAAAAAAAGTGAAAAAGAAATAATGAGAAATTATTTTCAATGATATAACTAAACATTGTAGTAAATGGGATTATTGAGAATATATACATAATTGTCCAGCTTTACTCATATTTTTTTCAACGTATGGGTATTATAAAAAGTCAAGGACGAATTATGTTAAATTTATACCGCTGTTCTATTATTACCTCTTTATTTCCATGTTTTCAACGCAGTTCTCTAAGTGGTTTTAAAACAATTTATTGTAACATCACTAATATTCAGAAGAATTTTAAGTTATCTTTATAGATAATGAAGCATGGGAATCCTTACTAGTAGAGAAATACTAAATCGTTTAAATAAAGATGTCATTATAGAACCGTTTAATATAAAAAATTTAAATCCAAATAGTTATAATTTAACTTTATATGATGAATTAAAATTTTATGATTGTGATTATTTAGATATGAAAAAAGAGAATTCAACAAAAATTATAAAAATTCCACATAATGGCCTATGGCTTGAACCTGGAGAAACATATCTCGGCAGAACAATCGAATATACAGTGACTAAAAATTTGGTACCTATTATCAAAACACGTTCTTCTATAGCAAGACTTCATATTAATATAATTAATAGTGCAGGATTTGGAGATATAGGTTATTCAGGTCATTGGACAATCCCTATTTCTGTAATAAAAAAGACAAAGGTTTATCCTTTTGTTCCTATATGTCAGATCTATTATAATGATATTACTGGAGAAATTGATAAGGAATATAATGTTAATAACAAGTATCAAAATAGTAGGGATATAATGGCCTCAAAACTATATAAAGAATTTGACTCAAATATTTGATAATGAAGTATAGAACTAAATAGACTTTACTAAAAGGTATACATAACTCTGAATGTTAAATTTGTAAATTGATAATATCCTTTTATATTTGAATATTTAAAGATTTTACTATTAATCAAGAACCAAATGGTAACTAAATTCTGTTTAACCCAAAATTACTTCAAGTATGCAGTTAATTTTTCCTCCTTTACCCTACAAATAGTGTAGTGTATATTACATATTTCGAATAATATATTATATTATAATTATTCTATATAGATTCATAAATAAATAAATAAATAAGTAAATTAATTAATTCAATACTATTGCTGTTTTAATGTAATAGATATATTCATTCGAGATTATAAAATAGATAGATCTACAATAGAACTTATATGTTCTAGACAATAAATAAAATAACTATTCCTTAAATTATTGCCAAGCTTTACAAATAATCAATTAGTAATAAACGAATTTTAATTACAATAAATAAATAATATGTATTATACCTTTTCCTATATAAGAAATTACACATTTACAATACTCCAAAGGCGTGCATTAATATACATTAACCTTAAATTTCATATGGAGGTAAATCTCTTAGTTAATATGGAAAATGATGTCATGCTTATAGAAAAGCAGGCAGAAGAATTAAAGTTTAGAGCACGAAAAGATAGTGCTAGATATGACCCCCTATTCATGGTAGGTACAGAAGTAGAGGGATGTTTGTTAGATGATAAAGGAAACTCTGTCAATGCTTCCCCACTAATCGAAGAATTACAAAATTCTAAAATTTTCCAAAATTCTGGTTGTATGATTGATTATGAGTATGGATCGGGTCAATTTGAATTTAAGACTCCTCCAATATCGATTACAAATTTGTTAGATCTAAATTTATTATATGAAGAATTTATAATTGAACACTTAGAAAAAACGATTCAAAAAGTTTACAAGGAAAAAATAGTTATTCCAGTCTTCCTTGGTGCGAATCCGTCACCAAATATTCTTCAAGATAATATAGTAACAGATAAAGATAGATATAGAAAATTATTTGAGTGGCAAAGTAAATTTGCTGATATAGAATTTGAAGGGAAAACGTTTAAAGCTGCACATATAGCGGCGGCAATTCAGGGATTTCATTTTCATTTACAAGGACGAAATCCTACGTATGCCATCTTAATGTTTAACCATATTTTAAATCTTCTTTCATCTTCAATCATACTTGGTGCTAGTAGCAAACTTTTTGCTGGGAAAGTATTTTCCTTTCATGAACCAAGGATATATCTATATGATCAATCTGAACAACAAAATTCAGGATTTCCCGCAATTACAACATATCTAAAAAATATAGATAATTATATAGATTATATAAAATCAAGAAAACCCATAATTGCCAGAGATTACTTTGATCTTGAAAAAGAAAGACATGATGATGTACGCATACGTTTGAATTCTGATTTTTATCGTGTTGAAACAAGGATAGTATCAGTACAGCCAACACCAAAAGCTTTGATGGCTATGATTGAATTTTTTGTTGGCTATATATACAGAGCTATCCATGAAGAGTCTTATGGTGAGAAACTGCTAAGAAATCTCCCAATATTGAGAGAAGAAAGACAAGCATCAGTACAATCAGGTTTTAATGCTACATCTCATTTTCCAATGGTAGATACAATTAAAGTTCAACTTGATTATGCCAGAAAAGGATTATCTGATCTAAATATTAAACCTGAGTTTTTAAATATTTTGGATAGCAGAGTGAAAAATAAAATCTCTCCCAGCGAATATGTTGCTTCATTATGGGACAAGAAATTTAATGGTTCTGTTACTGAGACTATATTTGAGGTAATTTCTCATATGTGGGAAAGAACAAAAAAGAATGATCCGATAATGTAGTATGGTAATTGTGAATAATAAATTACTATTCATTATTTCTTTTTTATTTTTACTGAAATTTTAAAATTTAACTATATATTATTAATATTTATAAGAATATTCAGTTTGAATAAAATTGACTATCTAATAGATTCACATATGGAAGATCTCATATCAGATCTTCAAATCTTAATAAGGCAACCAAGTGTTTCTGCTAAGAACAATGGGGTCCTTGAATGTTCTCTATTAGTAAAAAATATAATGGAAAAGGCTGGCATAAAGACGGAATTACTTTTTACTCAACAAAACAAGGATAAAGTTAAGGATAATAATTTTAATATAGAGCCTAAAATTGATAGACATAATTTATCACCTCCCATAATATATGGAGAAGTCCAATCAAAAAGAAATCCTAAAGGTAAAACCCTTTTGTTTTATAATCATTATGATGTACAACCAGAAGATCCTATTGAATTATGGGAAAATAATGAGGCATTTAGTGGTAAAGTTAGTGGAAATTATATTTATGGAAGAGGTTCATCAGATGATAAAGGTGAATTTATAACAAGAATAAAAGCAGTAGAATATCTTTTGAAAAGTTCTGGCGATGTTCCTTGTAATATAAAATTTGTTGTAGAAGGTGAAGAGGAAATTGGAAGCCCCAATCTGGAAAATTTCCTTATACAAAATAAAGAAAAACTAAAGTGTGATGGAGTAATATGGGAATTTGGTTACATAGATGAAAAAGAAAGACCAATTATTATGTTGGGTCTAAAAGGTATCTTATATGTGGAGCTTATAGCTAAAGGAGGACCATCACGAGATGTCCATTCTAGTCTAGCAACACTCATAGAAAATCCTACTTGGATTCTGGTAGATGCTCTGAATTCCCTTCGCGATAGTGCTGGAAAAATTTTAATAAAAAATTGGTATAAAGAAGTAAGAGATTTTTCAGAGATAGAACTCGAACTATTAGATAAGGAACCATTTGATGAGGAAATATTCAAAAGAGAATATGGTATTAGTAAATTTTTAAATAATGTAAAAAATCTTGAGGCTAAAAAGTTCTATGAAGGAATGCCGACCTGTAACATAAGTAGTCTATTAGCTGGTTATCTTGGAAAGGGGTCTAAAACTATTATTCCACATAGAGCTATAGCAAAATTAGATTTCCGTTTAGTTCCTAATATGGATCCACTTATTCAATTCAGAAGGCTTTGTGATCATATGCTAGACCAGGGCTTTGACAAAAATTTACTTGAAATTAAATTATTACAGAAGGAATGGCCAGCACGAACTACTCCTGTTGATCATCCTTTCATAAAAGTTGTTGAAGAATCAGCTACTACTATATTTGGTTCTACTATAAAAAGTATATCGTCTGCAGCTACGGGACCAATGTATTACTTTCTCGATATCTTGGGTGCACCTTGTGTTTGTATTGGGTCGTCATACAAATATGGTAGGTCTCATTCACCAAATGAATTTGCTAGATTAGATTTGTTAAATAAAACAACCAAATGGATTAGTAACATAATCACTAATTTTGGAATATAAAAATAAAATAATTAATGAAGATATTGTTGGCATCAGATTAAAAAAAAATTTTAAATTTATAAGATCTTAGTCCATGACCATATCCAAGGTTATTCCCATAACCAAATTGATCTAATTGTGTCTAATTCACTTTCCTAAATTGCGACTGTAATATTGAGAAAAGCAATTTTATGGTCTGAAGTAGAATTAAAATATAATATACCTATATATCTAGGATATTCTCCTTTTAGCAAACTTGCACCAAAGGATTTCCACATAATCGATTGACCATCTTCAGTAGAAATTGTTCCATTTCCTTGACCAAATACTATTTATTTTCTAAAACTGTATTTACAAATGTCTCAAGATTAACTATTTTCACTATTTCCTTGATAGTAGCTTTTTCTACACATCCATCTTTAAACATTATATATGGATGAGATTTAATTCTTTTGACTTCAGAAATTCAAGTTCTGTAGCTATGTAAAAGGGTTCTAGTTCATTATTTTTACTAATCTTACTATTCATAAAAAAATTTGTATATTTTCCCCATACATAAATGTAAAGCTTGTAATTAAGCTCAAATACAAAATCCTACAATTATAAAGAAATATTTTATTTTTTGCACATTTTTATTATATCCACTGAAGGATCATAATGTTGCTTACTTTTACTTATTACTAAAATTGGTAGATAAATTACTGTTCTTAAGTTCCATACTTGGACGTATTATATTAATAATTTAAAATGGATTCTGGAATTTATTTAGTTCATTCATTTATGAGTAATGTATATAAAGAATAATTGAGTTTTCACAATATTATTGTTCTAACTTTTAGAACTTTTTAACAAATTATATTTAATTTAACAAACCAAAATATTATATTAAAAATTATTATGATGTGCTTCCAATTTCATATAGTGTTCAAAAGTTAATTATAAGATAAAAACTGCAGCACTCAAAACTGTAGTCCACATACCATCTTTATGTCCTTCTGCTGATTGAGTGAAATTCTGACTTTTGTAAATTTTACCGGATAATTTCCATTGTTCTTCTTTTTCATTCCATGTTAACGAAGAATCGTTTGGTAAACCCATTATTGTAGCAAGCATTTCCATAGCCATATCTTCTGCATAATCACCTGCCTTTAGTGCGGTCTCTCCTGTAGAGTGATGTTCAGACAGATATCCATATTGATCATTGTTCGCTGGGTATGCTAAACCTATAGAAGACGCAATAAGCCTATTTGGCTCATTAGTTGATGATCTCGCCATTACAGCAAATGTAATTTGGCCCGGTAGAAGATATTTTCTTCCCTCCTGAATACTAATTATTTTACATTGTGGTGGCTTAATACTAGACACTGTTACTAAATTCAGATCCGAAATCTTCGCATCCCTCAATGAAAGCTCAAAACTTGTTAAATAATCCTTATGCACCCCTTTACCTTTTGTAAAAAAAATGGCCTTTGGAACATAATTAATAGGATTTGAAAATATGCTTGAATCTAGAGATTTTTTATACATTAGCAAGATAGTAGAAAAAAAGGATTATTAAGATTTTCCTGTTTAGAATCATTATATTAATTTTCAAAGTTATAAATTTTTTTGATATTTTAAATCCCTTTTCGTTCTATAGCTTTAATTTCATTATTTATAGAAGAGTTTGAATTAATAGGTTGTATTTTTAGTTGGTTTTATCGTCTGATAATTAATTTAATCCATTTATCACTAAAGAGGCGGCTTTTAATAAATCTGATCTATCCAATTTTATTCATTTACTATATTTTAAAAATATATAAAATATGCAAACTAAATTATAGCATTTTATTAATTCTGTCTATTAGTAAAATAATATTTTTAATATGACTTCCATGCCAGTACAATTTATTACATCTTTTACATTTATAAAATTCATTATTATTTTTAATTACTGTTTGATAAACTTTATTTATTACTAAGTTTCTGTCTTCTATAATTTCAAGTTTATTGTTACAAAGAGAACAACGATGGCAACTTAATAAAGTATCTATAACTTTTATTTCTAAGTTACTAAAAATGGTAATTAAATTTTCAATTTCGGTATTTTTATTAATAATTATTGAATCACATTTATATTGTTTAGATCTATAAAATAATTCCTTATCACTAGTTAATAAAATCCTCTTAGTTTTCATAAGAAGCTCTAATATTTCTCTATCCGTTATATTTGATGAAATATAAATTGTATCAAATCCAAGTATCCTTAATTTTTTTGCGATTTTTCCTAACATGGCATCAGCTATAAACGAATAGTTCTCTTTAATTTTTGATCACCTAGTTAAAATAAGAATAATAAATGTTGATCTACCAATAGCGAATGTCATAGTTCTACTAAATTCAAGTTATAGTAGTAAAGCATTTTGTTCGTTATTATGCTATTTAAAATATTTTTTTTATTGTTCTGTCTTTGATTTAAGAACATTTAGTGCAGACCCATAACGAAACCAGTCTATTTGATGCTGGTTGTAAGAATGTTTCAAAATTATTTCTTCTTCATTTATTTTGGCTTCTTTCTCCTTATGAATGATCTTACACTTTACAGGTTTTGATGGTTCTAATTGGTCTAATCCCATTATGCTTATTCTATCATCTTCATGGATCTTGTCATAATCTAAACTATTTTCAAAAGTTAGTGCTAAAATCCCCTGTTTTTTAAGATTTGTCTCATGTATTCTGGCAAAACTCTTAGATATGACTGCAGCACATCCCAAATATCGAGGAGTCATTGCTGCGTGCTCTCTACTACTACCCTCCCCATAATTTGTATCTCCTATTATAAGCCATGCAAGCCCATTTTCCTTATAATCCCTTGCAACGTGGGGGTATGATTCTATCTTTCCATTTAATAAATTCTTTCCATTTCCTATTTCTGTATCATGATATGCATTTACCGCCCCTAATAACAAATTATCACTTATTCTATCCAGATGTCCTCTATACATTAGCCATGGACCGGCTGGAGAAATATGATCAGTAGTACATTTTCCTTTGACTTTTGCAAGAACTGGGACTTCGATAATGTCTTTTCCATTCCACGGTGAGAATGGTTCTAACTTTTGTAATCTTTCACTATCGCTATCTATTATCACCTCAATATTATCTGGCTCTGTAGATGGTTCTACATAAACATCCCTTACATTTGCAAACCCCTTTGATGGAACTTCGGGAGCCAATTGTGGAGGTTCAAGTTTGAATTTTCTTCCATCTTTTACTTCAATTATATCTGTTAGAGGATTAAACGATAGTTTTCCAGCAAGAGCTAAAGCGATCACAATCTCAGGACTGGCAATGAAATTCATTGTATCTCTTTTTCCATCATTTCTTCCAGGAAAATTTCTATTGTATGATGTAACAATAGTATTAGGTTGCCCAATTTTGATTTCAGGTCTACTCCACTGGCCTATACATGGACCGCAAGCGTTTGCTAAAACAGTGGCACCAATATCTTTGAGAACTTTCATTTGTCCGTCTCTTTCAATTGTTGCCCTAATCATCTCCGATCCAGGTGTCACCAAAAGAGAAGTTTTGGTTTTGGCACCTTTCTGATCAGCTTGTTCTGCAATATCGGATGCTCTTGACATATCCTCATAAGAAGAATTTGTACAACTACCAATTAGAGCAACTGAAATCTCATCGATATATTTATTGTTTAAAACATCTTGTTTCATCTGAGAAATTGGTCTACCTAAATCTGGGGTATGAGGCCCAACTATGTAGGGTTCAAGAGTAGTTAAATCAATTCTAATTACTTTATCAAAATATTTTTCTGGTTCAGAATAAACTTCTGGGTCCTGTCTTAAAATATCTAAATTTTTATTAGCAACGTCTGCAATCTCTGCTCGATTTGTAGATTGAAGATATGTTTCCATTCTTTTATCGTACTCGAAAATTGAACAAGTTGCTCCAATCTCTGCACCCATGTTAGTTATAGTAGCTTTTCCAGTACAACTAATTGAATTGGAACCAGGGCCAAAATATTCTATTATAGCATTCGTACCTCCAGAAACAGTTAATTCTGATGCTACATACAAAATAATATCTTTTGGAGCTGTCCATCCATTTAACTTTCCTGTAAGATAAACTCCTATTCGTTTAGGATATAAAATCTCCCATGGCATACCTGCCATAGTTTCTGCAGCATCCAACCCCCCAACTCCTACAGCTATCATACCCAATCCCCCTGCATTTGGAGTATGTGAATCAGTACCTATCATTAAACCGCCAGGAAATGCATAATTTTCCAATACTACTTGGTGTATTATCCCTGCACCAGGTTTCCAAAATCCAACTCCGTATTTTCTTGATGCAGATTCTAAGAATTTAAAAACTTCATTGTTTTCATATAATGCAGCCTTGGTATCAGAAACTCCTTCTTGCCTTGCTTGAATTAGATGATCACAATGAACAGTCGTAGGTAAGGTAGTATGTTTTAAACGTGATTGCATAAACTGTAAAAGAGTCATTTGACCCGTTACATCTTGTAAGGCAACTCTATCAGGACGTAATAACACGTAACTTTTTCCTCTTTCTAAATTTTTATTTTGATCATCTACTTCTATATCAAAAAGATGACCTATCAATATTTTTTCACTCAAGGTAAGAGGATCAGACTGGATTTTTTCTTTATAATATGAAATATTTTTTCTAGATTTTTTATAAACAGCAGAAACCAATTCAGGAGTAGTGTCTACTTGGTTTATCATAGTCATGTTTTTTGTATTATTAATTATGTCAGACAGATATAAGAAATTTCTTAATGATTTTATGGATCTTTTAAAATGTGATTACAATTGTTTTGGACATACAAATCATAATAATCTAAGCTTTAATTTTAAAATTTCTTTAACTATAATTATTGTTTGACCATTTGTTTAGAGATTGTTAATCTCCTGCCTCAGTCGATTCTACCTCCCACTCATTTAATTCTTCCTTAAGTTCCTCGTTATCTTCAATGTCTTTACTATTTTCTTCTATTTTTTTAGCATTTTCTGCTTTTTTATCTTCTTCTTCCATACTATTACTACCTTTGTACATATACAATAAATCATTTACTATACGATAAAACTACAATATAATAAAACCTCTATATTATACTAATTATTATATTTCTATTCTAATTAAATAAAATCTAATCTCTAATAGCACCTAATGTGAGTCCTCTAACCATTTGTTTTTGAAAAATTAACATCAATACTAAAATTGGAATTAATGCTATATTTATTCCAGCAGTTAGATAACCCCATTCAATACTATATAGAGAAACAAATTCGTATAATGCTACCTGAAAAACCATTGAATCGGGTCTATTAGCCAAAACTATTGGAAGGATAAATTCATTCCACGAAAATCTAAAGGCTAGGACAGCAGCAATAGCAAATCCAGGCATTGATAAAGGAATGGTTATTCTTCTTAATACTCCTAGAGTAGAACATCCATCTAGTAACGCCGCCTCTTCTAGCTCTCTAGGAATAGTTTCAAAATAGCTCTTTAACAAAAATATATTTAAAGGAATGATTAGAATTTGAAAAGTGAGTATTAGACCCAAAAGGGAATTTAATAGACCTATTTGAGAGAACATAATATAAAGTGGAATAATATTTATTAAAACTGGGATCATAAAAAGTCCTAAAATAACACTAAGTAATATATTCTTACCTTTAAATTGAAATCTAGCGAAGGCATAACCTCCTAAAGCGCTTATTCCCACACTAAGGATGGTACTTCCGATGCTCACAATAAAGCTATTAAAAAGGCTATGCATGATATGTGGTTCTGTGATCACAAATAGATAATTATCAAATGTAGGATGGTTGGGAATAAATTGTGGTGGGAGGGAAATTGCTTCTTCATTAGATTTAAAAGAGGTTGAAAGAACCCATACTAGTGGTAACAAAGTAATAAAAAGATATGTAAATAACAATATGTAAATAACTGGTTTTTCAGCAAAGAACCATTTAGAAGATACAAATATCGAGGACTTAATCAAATTTTTTTTCATGTTGTATCACCTTCGAAATTATTTTTTTTCTTATTCCTGACTTCGAATAATTTAAGGTATACAAATGCAACTGCTATGTTCATGATAATGAGTAATATACCAACTGCTGCCCCTTCAGAGAAATATCCAAATTCAAATGCCTGTTTATACATATATAAAGACATTGTTGTTGTAGAAGACAAGGGACCACCATTTGTCATTATTAATTGTAAATCAAAAAAGTTAATTGTCCAAACCGTTACCAAAATCAAATTGGTTAGGATAAAAGATTTCAAAAGTGGAAGAGTGATATAAAAAAATCTCCTAAACTTGGATGCACCATCAATAATAGCTGCTTCATAAAGTGTAGGATTAATTGAAAGTAATCCTGCTGTAAGAAATAATATCGTGAAAGGAGCACCATACCAAGTATTTGCTACAATAACTATCCATATGGCTAAATTAGGATCTGAAAACCACCCAATAGAGTCTAGACCTAATTTTTCTATTCCATAGTTAATAATTCCAAAACTATCATCGAATAGAAACTTAAAGGAGAAACCGGTAATAACTGTGGAAACGGTCCATGGAATAATAAACAATGTCCTAAATAGTCCTGAAGCCCTAATCTGTTGATTTAACAGAAGAGCTATTAAAAGTCCAATCCCGAATTGAAGTAGAACAGAGCCACATACAAAAACCACTGTAACTTTGAGGGAATTATAAAAATTAGAATCAGAAAAAATATTATTAAAGTTTTTAAATCCTATAAAGTCCCACTCTTTTATTATTGTAAGAATGGATACATCATGTAACGAAATATATATATTCCAAACTAAGGGTACAAAAAGAAATACAAATAATATTATAATACTCGGTAATAAAAAAAAATAAGGCTCGATACTTTTTAAGATTAACATTTTATTCTGTTATATGGTCATTTGATAAAAATAAATATTAGATTACCAACCCAAGGCTTTTGCAGATTGTTTTGAAGCCTCATCTAATGCTTGTTTTGGATCCATTCCATTGTATACTTGTTCAATTGCATTTCTTATATGCTCGGCAACTATAGGATACTCAGGAATATTGGGTCTTCCTTTCCCTAATGCAATTAGAGAAATGAGTTCTTCATAATAAGGAATTGTTGATTTCAACTCCTCAGAATATTTTCCTTCTCCTATGCTTTTTTGAGTTGGAAGATAGCCTTGTTGTAACAACATCGGAATCAAAACATTAGGCTCCAACATTATAGTAAGAAGTTCCCAAGATAATTCTTTATTTTGTGACGTTTCAGGTATACTTAAGAGCCATCCTCCCATTAATGTAGAAGTGTTTGTATTTTGAGTATTAGGTACAGGAAACATTGGAATCATTCCTATTTTTTCTTTTAATGTATTCCATTCGTTCTTATCAAATTGTCCCAATAACCAAGATCCTTCAAGCATTCCAGCAAATTTCTTGTCTGCGAATTCTTGACCCCAGTAATGATTCATTTGAGGTTTAATTCCAGCATCAACTTGATCTTTCAAAAATTGAAGAGCTTTAACACCTAAATCGCTGTTATATGTGGGATACCAATAATTTTGTTTTGTTGGGTGTTCTTCTCTTTTTTCTAGGATTTCCCCTCCAAGCATCCACAGGTAAGGGTACCACATATCAGGTGAGTGGGCTGCACCTACTAAATGCATTCCCTGAGTTCCATCTTTTTGTAAAACCTGGTTTAATTTTTTAGAGGCAGATAAATATCCATTCCAATTCTCTAGCTCGTCAGGATTAATTTCTGCCTTATCCAACAGATCCTTCCAATACCATAATGCTCTGACATCTGTCCATGCCCAAATGCCTTTGACTTGGTTATTGTATAATCCTCCCTCCCAATTTTGTAAATACCAGTCGGAAGACTTGTTCCATTTTTCTGTATTAGCTGTAAGATCTGATAAAAATCCTCCTTCTGCAAATTCACCGAGCCATATTTGGTCTAGCGAAATCAGATCAATAGGAGTTTTTCCTGCCATTGCTGTAAGGATTTGTGTACGTGTATCAGAATATGGCAATACTCTATAATCAATTTTAATAGTTTTATCGGGATGTCTATCATTTAATATCTTTGTGGCATTCTCCAATAGCATATCCCATCGCTCCTTAGGTTCAGCAAAAATTGCAGTGAGAGTTACCTCCTCTTGAGCAATAACGGGTATAAAATACATTTGTGAAATGAAAAATAAAGATAAAATTGCAAAAGAGACTGTCATTAAAAGATTTAACTTGGCCATTTTAGAATTATAACAAAAGTTACAACTACTACTATTATTAATTATTTACTAATAAATATGATTAATTTCAAGGTTATATATTTAATACCATATATACCATTCTATTATTGAAGACGTATTTCCTGTTGTCTAGTATAATAATTTATGGAGTTGTCTATTGTGACAGATTAATATTAAATATTACTTTTTAGTAGACTTAGTGAGTATTTTCTGTCTAGAATAACAATCAAAAATCTTAGTAAAAGGTATGGAAGTGTGAATGCAGTAACGAAATTTTCTGTGGAAATTGAATCAGGAATGTTTTTAGTACTTTTAGGACCTTCTGGATGTGGAAAAACTACCATAATAAAATCTATAGCTGGGCTTATCGACCCTACAGAAGGACAAATTTACATTGATAATACTTTAATAAATAAACTTCCACCCAAAAATCGAGATGTTGCTATGGTTTTTCAAAGTTATGCATTATATCCGCACATGAGCGTATATGATAATATAGCCTTTCCTTTAAAAATGAGAAAATTATCAAAACATGAAATAAAAGATAAGGTGGAGAATACTGCTAGTCTATTAGAACTTACTCAGTTTCTTAAACGAAAGCCAAAAGAGTTGAGCGGCGGTCAAATGCAGAGAGTTGCTTTAGCCAGAGCACTTGTTAGAAAACCTAAGTTATTTCTAATGGATGAACCTCTGAGTAATTTGGATGCTAAATTACGTATGCAAATGAGAACTGAAATTAAGAAATTACAAAAGAAAATAAGAATTACAACCATCTATATCACTCACGATCAAATTGAAGCTATGAGTATGGCAGATCAAATTATTGTAATGAACAAAGGAGTAATTCAACAAATAGGTTCACCTCATGCGATATATTACCAACCTACAAACCTTTTTGTTGCAAATTTTATAGGGAGTCCACCAATGAATTTTTTAAAATTTAAAATATCTCAAACATATCAAGATTTTAATCTTTATTCTTCTCAAATTCTTATTAAAATTTCAAAGAAAAATTTACCACTTTTTGAAAATATACCTTCTGAAATTATTTTGGGAATAAGACCAAAAGATATTATGATCGATGATAAAAAATACCAAAATAAACATGACGCAGTATATTTGAAAGGAAACTTATTATTTACTGAATTACTTGGAGATGAGGTAATTTATGAATTTAAATTAGAAAATAATAGTATAGTGAGAGTTTCATCATCAAATACTGATAATTTTACCTATAAACAAAATGAGGAATTTAATTTGATAGTAAAATATAAAAATATACATTTTTTCGATCCTCTTACAGAACAACGATTATTTTGATTAGTTATTTCAGAACGAATTATTGTCCTTTATCATAATAACACCGAATGTAAATTAGATTGGATACATAATTAAACAGTTGACAAAGTATAACTTTCTACTAATATATTTATATTATCAGGTGATAAAATTTCATAAACTAATAAATAAAAAATTTATTTCCAAGATGATATTTGGATCATATAAAATTCAAAAGAATAAAATCTTTACCCTAGGTATCAGGAATATTTTCAAAATTCAGGCTCTAATACCACATTTATTTCAAAAAATCTCGATGCTATTAAAAAGTGATAGATAGAGTATTATTATTAATAAATTAATCCTTAAAAACTTGTTTGATCAATACCTTATATGGATAATCATAATACCAATACTTGTCGTGTATGTGGTTCAAAAGTTACGGACTTAGTTTCTATTAAAGTAGAAAATGATAATGTAATAAAATTAGGTAAACATTTTAATGGAAAATGGATTTGTGACGATTGTTTTCTAAAAGAAAGAGGGATAGAATCAGAATCTATAGACTACTCAACAGAAGAAAAGGATAGGTCTAAAGATATTGCGTCATCAAGAGATGTATCGCCCAATACTCCTCCTGCTTGAATTATAACAATTCATTTATTTTTTAGGTTATTAATAGACTTAAATTTATTTTATTATTTGTTTATGAATAAAAGTATAAAACTGTCTAAAGATAAATGAGAGTGAATACCCTTTATATGTTGTTAATTTAAATAACTATTAATAATATATTGAAAATAAAAAAATAAAGTAGCCCATATTTAATGTTTAAATTAATTAAAATTACTAGAGATTTAAAAGTAGAAAGAAGAACATGTATGCCATATCTAAGCAGTTATTGAGTCTTTTAAAATATGTTCAATTAGTTCATCAATATTAGCACTTGCAACACAACATACACTATCTGCTCCTCCATAATATAACAAGAGCTTCTTATCAAATATTACCGTGCCAGTGGGAAAAACAACATTATTAACATCACCTAATTTTTCATAGTCTTCTTCTGGTTCAAAGATAGGTTGTTTTGTTCTAGCAATAACTTTTCTTGGATCATCCAGATCTAAAAGTGCTGCTCCAGCTCGATAGACCTTGTCGTTACTTACACCATGATAAATTAATAACCATCCCTGTTTTGTTTTAATAGGTGAGGGACCGGCGCCAACTTTGAGGTTCTCCCAATCTTGTTCTGGTTTTAAAAGTAAAATAGAATTACTTAATGTTGATTCAGAATTACTTATACTTAACCATATACTCGGACGACTTATCTGATAATCAGGATTACTAAGACTAGTGGGTCGGTGTAATATTAGAAAGGAACTATTATTAGAAAAGTTATAGTCGATCTTAAATTTATCGGGGAAGAAAATTACATCTTTGTTATTATCAAATTCTTTAGTAATAATACCTAATTTATCAAATTCATCATAATCTTTTGTCACTGCAAGTGCAGAAAATACTTTTGGATGATTTTTTACGTACTCTGACAGAACAACATAAGTAACAAAGATTTTACCATCAATTTGTGTTATTCGAGGGTCTTCCATGCCGTGTTTTTCGTATTCTTCTGTAGGAAGAATAGCAATGTTACGACGTCTATCAAATTGAAAACCATCACTGC
>DASUCH010000057.1:0-3423 GCA_035762785.1 Nitrososphaeraceae archaeon
CAGAGAGGAGCAAATTCAATCTAGTATAATTCGTTATTACAGGTTGATTATTTGTTGAATTTAGTATAAGCAAGCATGTATATGGTAATTGAGCTATCTATAATCAACCACTAGCATATGCTTGATATACCTCGAGTTGAATCTTTACATTTGACACGATTTCAATATTTTATATTCTGTTGATGATGATTATTGATTATGATATGATAAAATTAGAATTATATCTCTTTTTAGTATGAAACTTGATCAATAGGAAAATCTTAATTCAAAGTTGATCTAATTCAAATTCTTCTATGTATCTATCAGAATTATTACCTCCTTTAACTTTTTCAATATATTCTAACGCTTTTTCTTCTGTAGAAAATATTTTATCTACAGATTTATTATTGGTTTCTTTTTCATTCCATATAACCCAAACTTTCATATTTTATATCTAAATAATTGCATGATTTTAAATTATTGTTATTTTTAAATTTATTACAAATATTATAGGTCTTTTATAGTATCCAAAGTAGTTTTTGAATAATATTTCTTTGCATGGTCTAATGCAATCTTTTCTTTATTTGAAACTGGTAATTCTAACATCTCTTTGAATTGCAATGCATTAATAACTGCTTTACCACCATAATGATTATTGAAATAAATTCTGAGAATATTTGTTTTGGCAGTTATTTCTTTTACTTTATCAACCCATGGGATCAATTCTTCTTTAGAATAACGATAATTGTATCTGTGTTTTGTATTTCTTCCATGGAATCTGATAAATGAATGGTTTTTTGAGGTAATCGTAAGTTCAGAAAGGAACTGGAGATTGTCTAATATCGGAGAATCTGTCATTACTGCTGCAATATTATAATGCTTTAACATTTCCCATGGACCTTCTGTATTCCAAGATGGATGTCTGAATTCTAATGCATAATGATAGCCTGAAGGCAATCTCTCGAGAAAATTCTCAGTCTTTTTAAAATCAGTTACAGTGAAACTAGGAGGTAATTGTATAAGTATCGCACCTAATTTTTTTGCTATTTGCAGTGGTGAAATTTTATCAAGAAATTCCTCTAATGAGGATATGGCCCCTTTATTAACATCTAATCTTTTAATATGAGTAACAGTTTCTGGAACTTTTATAGAAAATTCAAAATGGTCAGGTGTAGCTTTATCCATTCCAATAAAAGTCTGTTTAGTCATATACTTGTAAAATTTTTCATAGAAAGAAGAATCCATTTCTACAGTATTAAAAAATTGAGAGTAATATGAAAGACGTTTTGTTTGACCATTAGGATAAAAGACTTTGGTCCAACCACCTTTTTCTGGAATATCTGCATAACTCCATCCTGAGCAACCAATTAATATTTGATTCATACTATCTATCAATATACAATTCATTATAATAAAATAGTAGATTAATCGTCAACTAACAATATTTGGAACCTTTTAAGTAAAGGTTATCTTAATTAAATTTAATTATTTTCCAGCTTTCTGAAATAATATCTACCAAACATTCACTATATCATACAAATTCTGCCACTATATCAGAGTTTCCTACATGTATAGATACTAATAATATGCCATCTAGTTTTGATATTGTTTCTGCTCTCTGTTTTAAACTTCCATCTCCCATACCCTTTTTTAATTCCTAATATTTTGAAATTTGGAATATATTCGAGTTGCTATCTTTGAAAATAATTTTTTGTAAAGATCTAAATACGCTAAAACATTACATTATCATATTTTATAATGATGATGCTAGAATTAGTAAAAGTAAATTGGATAAACAATTGGCTTAATGAGTCCTCTATGATGATATTTAATATTTTTTATACTAGTGTACTATTCTATCATGAGTCCATTTAATTTATTCTAATATTGTATATCAAGGAAGTTTTTAAAAATATAATGGGAACGATATATTTTAGCTAATATGCTATATAATTTGACCACCATATCAACATTCAATTATAGAATCATAAAAAGAGGAAACAAAATAAGGAAAAACCATTGTTGAAGAAGTTGAAGAATAAAAGGAATAGTAAATATATGACAATAGTCATCTAAAATCTATATTTATAACAAATTAGCAAAAATATACCATTTAATTGTTAAATATTATATTTTTCACTAAATAGTATGAGTTCATCAGAAAACGAAAATTATGAAGGAAAAGATCCTATGTCACCAGAGAAGATTACTTCTCATGAACCCACTGCAGTAAAAAGAGATTCAAATGATCAAGAAATTGCAGAGGGTGGACAGACAGGAACTGATTCAGAAGAGGCAAAAGCAAAATACAGAAAACAAGGTATGACGAAAGTATCTGGAGATTCATCTCAAAACACAACTACAAGTTATGAACGAGATACAACTACTGATACTGATAATCTAGATTCAAGTTCTTATGGTGATGTCAAAGATGATTTCAAAGAAGGTGCTGGTGATGTCAAAGATGATTTAAAAGAAGGTGCTGAGAGCACTTTTGATAAAATTAAGGCAGGTGCAAAAGCAGTTGGAAAGAAGATAACTGATCCAGATAGCAGTTTAGAAGACGAATATAATCGAGAGAAATCATAGGAGATAACAAAAAAGAAACGCTTAAAATACAAATGTAATTTTTCCTCATTTTCTATTTTTATTTAGAAATTGATTGTTTATAATATTAAATAATTTTTTTATACACTTTTCAGATAATTGTAGAGGATTAAAAATGAACACATTTCATATAATATTTTAAATACTATATTAATGGACATTTTTAAGAATTATGCTTTCAGATTTACTTTCATATTCATTTCAATTTTACCATTATTGTTTCATTATTCAAAACTACTTACATCACAATGAAATGCACAGCTTTTCTTTATATAGCTTAATATAAAATAATAAATTAATAATCTCTATGATCAGAATCTCTATGATCAGGATACTTTTTCAATGTCCTTTAGCTTAGTCCATTTTATTTTCTAATTTTTCGCCTCAAGTATTACATTATATAATTTCTTTAGGCTCAGACATGTTGAGTAGAGTAGAATTATAAACCTCGCTAAATTTCCTTCGAGTAATGACAGTTAATAATTGAAATTCTTTAATAAATTTATTTTATTTTGATATAGTGTGTGTGAATTGCCTTTGTCAATACAAATATAACAAAATCTGCTGGTGAAAACCATGAAATAATAAAAAGTAGCTTGGCAACAATGATTTTTTAGATTTACAAGTTATCTCTCATGGATTGAAATAATAAATTTTTATCCAAATTTTTACATTTTTTTTGCATAAATAAACCTGAGGGTTTAAGTCCTAGAATAGAATTCTTTATATAGATTAATCATATTTATTTGATAATGACAAAACGTTTTGGATGTTCCGATGTAGGTGTAAATTGTAATTGGACGACTACTGCTGATTCAGAAGAGGACATAATGGTAA
>DASUCH010000058.1:0-16687 GCA_035762785.1 Nitrososphaeraceae archaeon
TATTTATTGTAATATTACTTACTACCAGGAAAAATTAGAAAACTAATAGGTTATTATCTAAAAATTAAATAGACCGAATCAAGATTTATTATTTTATAATATCAAGTATATTGTATTATACAAGTCTTGATAGATTAATAGGACATTTGCAATTGTCCTCTCGAGAGTACACCGATAGAGTTTCTTAAATAATTATATTATTAGAGACTTATGATTTTAGAATTGTTTTTGCTAGTAAAGATAAATCAAATTTTCGATTTCAAGTTTAAAGGGTATCGGAACTTTGCTAATACCTATTCCTATTTCATTACTCTATATTAAATTACATTTTTCTAATTTAAAATTAAGATTATTATTTAAAACTAGTTTAATGATTTAATTTACTTCTTCATTAGACTAACTTTAAATAATTTTCCTTCTGTTATAAGTTCACTATGACACTTTCAATAAATTGTAAAGATGCTGGAGACCCCTGTATGTACCCATACGATGTATGATGAAACAGAAGAGGACGTTTTGAACAATGCCAAAGAATAGACATAAAGGAACATGGTTATGCAGAAGAATCTTGGAATGAGATATTATCAAAGGTCCTTGAACATTTTAAGAAAATAATAAAACAAGTCTAGTATTCAATATTTTTTATTCAATATTTTTGATTAAAATAATATATTTATTTGTATATGATAGCTGAATAAATATTTTTTAAATAAAGTTGAAATAGTTAGTTTCTATCTATAAAGATAATATTACAAAAGAATTGCTTAATATACTTAGTAAATCCAGAGATAAAGAGCAAGTTATGGTAATATTTTAAAAGCAAAAAACAGCTAACTTCCAACCTAGTTACTTTATTAAATTAAACTAATTGTATATCTTCTAACAAAAAAGGATTTTATAATAGGTAATAGATATTTATAGAAAAAAGAGAGAATTGATATCGCTATATTTTTTTCTATGTGTTATTTTTACTATAGCTGTAGGAAATTTAGTTATAATTTTTGCAGAACCTGACAGTAAAATAATATATTCTAACTGGGTTCTTATTATAAATTCTCTGGTTGCTGCAGGATTAGCCTCTTATGTTTTTTTAAAAAATAGGGAGAGTATTGATGAGAATAAAGAAAATATTCTTTTAACCATAGGACTTGTATTTTGGTTTATTGCCAATATCATATGGGCATATTACGAAGTAGTATTAGATATTGTATCGCCTGTACCTTCTTTAGCAGATTTTTTCTTGTTGTCTGCATATGTCTTTTTAATTTACAGATTAATGATAATAAGAAAAAAACTTAGTTACATTATAGATAAAAAAATTATGTATTTGATGATAGTATTAACCGGGTTATTCTTAGCATATATTTTGAATCTAACGTTGGATCTAGCTCAAACATCCAACTATAGGGGTATAATGCTCTTTATTGTAACTATTGCTTATCCTACTTTAAATTCGATATTAACTGTTCTCGCCATAACAATTCTTCTTGGTATTAAAAATGAGAAGCATCATCTAGTCCCATGGGTATGTGAGTTAATAGGTTTCTTAGCAATTGTAGTTGGAGATAGTTGGTTTGCGATAATAGTTTTAACCACATTCGTAGAACAACTTTGGATTTCTACTTTGTTACTCTCTGCCCACTATTTACTAATTGCAGGTGGTCTTATATGGTATTTACGATATTCTATTAAATGGAAATCAAAAGACCTTGTCTTCAAAATTGTTGTTAGAATGAAAAAGAGAAGACCTCCTAATAAAATTATTTTTACTTCAATAACTGTTATTTCTCTTGTTTTGTTTTCATCTGTTTATCTTGGCGATGGATTTGAAAGTGACGGAAAAAATTCATTATTATTTAAGAAGATCCATTTTACTGAAAAATCATCATCACTAACTTCTACTAGTGTTGCTGATGGACAGCAGAATTTCCATAAAGAATTTGTAGTTGGAGCCATTATACCATTTAGTGGTTCCTTTTCGTCAATTGGAAAACCAGTAAAAGTAGCTCTGGAAAAAGCCCAACATGACGTAAATAACTATTTTGAAAAAATTAATTCTTCTTCACGATTCACTCTTGTTATGGCAAACTCAAAATCAAGCCCAGAAGATTCTCTTGAGGCAATAAAACAATTACATTCTATTGGAGCCAAAATTATTGTTGGACCAGCTACAAGCACTGCAGTGTTAGGTGCGAAAGAATATGCAGATACTAATGACATTATACTACTCAGCTACTCTAGTACTTCTCCATTACTTTCCATATCAGGAGATAACCTTCTCCGCTTGGTACCAGATGATGTTAATCAAGGAAAGGTTATTGCAGAGCGAATGATTGATGATGGAATAAAACTAGTTGTACCAATGTGGAGAGGCGATATCTATGGAAATGAACTTTACAAATCAACAAAATATCAATTTGAAAAACTAGGTGGAAAAATGGAAAAAGGGATAAACTATAAACCGCATACAGGTAAATTTGCTACAAGTTTACATAGAATTAATTTCATCATGTGGAATGAAGATCTAGAAAGATTAAACAGTATTGTATCCGAGGCAATAAAAAAGTATGGTAATAAATCTGTAGGAGTTTTTATAATAGCTTATGATGAAATCACACCAATCTTAATTCAATCTTCTATGTACCATTCGCTTGGTAACATCAGATGGTATGGCAGTGATAGTATCGCTCAGAATCATCACATTACAAAGAATATAGATTCTGCACTATTTGCAATTAAAACCAATTTTTCAAATCCTTTATACTCCATAGATACAAAATCACCTAAAGTTCATGAGTTATCCGAAATTTTAGAAAAGGAGTTACACGATGGAGGTTCTATAACCTACCCTGCAATAGCTTACGATTCTTTCTGGGTTTCGTCTTTAAGCTTGGATACAAATAGTACCAATAGTTATCTTGTTGACCATAAAAATACTAGTAAGAACTCTTTCAAAGATATTGTTTCTAAAACAACAGAATCTTTTGATAATGGTATTTCAGGTAAAATACAACTTAATGATGCAGGGGATCGGATTGGTGAAAATTATGATTTCTGGCATATTTCTAAAGAAATTCAGAAGAGTCATTATGTCTGGAAGACAGAAAGTAATTCAGGAGGTTCAGGTCATTAGAAGAGTATAAAAAAATTCAATTTATAGATGACATTATCTTTAACTAAATAGATACATTATACTAATTATATATTATGATTTTCACATTTTGTTCTGTATCTTCTTTTTAGTCAACAAATATAATTCTTGAAGTTCTTTTGTTTGTTATATTCCAGTTACTGGAAGCTCTTTGTTATTATTTACTTTACCTAAATGCGCAAGCATTGAAGCTTGATTCAATTTTTATGTTCATGAGCTGTTATGACTAGTTATATAAGTCATCCATTGTATTGCTTTAAGAGTTTTTTTACAGTATGTATTAACTCCTTTTTATCAATAGGTTTTCTCATAATTTGATCTTTGGATAAACCAGGAACTATAATTAATAATTCATCCAATATATCCAAAGCAGTTATAAATAGAATTTGGATTGTTGGGTCAATTGATTTTATTTGTTGGTGTAATTGAAAGCCATTCAAATCTTTCATACGAATATCAAGTGTAACAAGTAAATTATCAAAATTTGAAAGGTCTTTAATATAATTCAATGCCTTAGAGGAATTTGTAAAAGAAATTATATCGTAACCATAACCTTTTAAAAATGATTCATAGGTAAAAAGAATATCTTTCTCATCATCTACTAAAATTATTTGTGGTTTGTTATTGTTATTTTTGTTAAAAGATAAATTTTTTTTACTTTTAGTTTCTATAAAATGTTGAGGAGAAGCAGAACGTAACAATTTCTTCCTGAAAGACTTTTTACTACTATTATTATCATCAAACGAGGATTCAATAATTTTTTTTATACTATATGTAGGATATCCAATAGTTTCGGCGATTTTACATTCCCCATTATTTATAAAATTATAATTGTTTACAATGTTAGAAAATGATTTTATAATTCTATAAAAATTGTCTCCAATAATTATTTGATTTGCAATTGACAGCGAATTATTTATCTTTGAACAAAGGTTTATAGTTGACCCAAAGAAATCTATCTGACTATAATCACCAACCAAAGCTAAATCTAAAATACCATAATCCATACTAATTTTATAATTAAATGGGGGAAGATTCCGCTTGGATAATTCTTGGTTTACAACATACCTGGTGTCCAAAATTTTTAACCCACATTCAATAGTCTCTCTAAAAGCATCTTCATTTTTATTATCAGATGTGTTTGGAAAATGTAATAATAAACAATCACCAATATTTTTGATAACTTTTCCACCATAACTTTTCACTATTTTAGATATTGAATTTATAAATTTAGAATAATAGATTCTAATATGTTCTAAATTGTCCATTGTAATGGTATTTTTTGTCGAATCTATCAAATCGACAAAGCATATACAACTCTTTTTTGAATCACCTGAAAATCGGATTTCTTTAGAGGTAAAAGAATAATCTTTCATTTAATAGTATCGCTCCTGAATTTATTAATCCAAAATAAAACTTTATTATTAGTATAAAGCAACAAATACAATATTTTTCTCACTTGAACAGCTTGCTACAGCCTTATAAAAATAATTTGGTTAAAAAAGTGTTATCTAAAAATATAGAAGAGTTGATTGATGTAATTCTATGGTAGAAATAACAATTGAGGTATAAAAGTTAAATCATTTGTAAATTTATATACAAAACTGAAAATTAATGAAGAAATAACTTTTGAGGCGCCTAAAAATATTTAATTATAAAAAAACAAATCTAATAATTAATTAATAGGATGACTGGAATGGCTCAGAATTGCATCCTATTTCCATTACACAGATATTGTGTAATGATATTCATTATATGGTATAGTATTATTTAGGATATTTGGTGGTATAAATCTAGCAATCGTTTATTTGTCAAGAACTTGAGATTTAGATTTCGTTAGAAAAATTTTTACTCTTGCAATCTAACATTTTACTGAGTATCATAAAATATTAATTATAGAACAAGAATTATATAAAATAAAATTAAAAATTATTAACTTATTTTGTGAACATGACAATCGAAGTACCGCTAGTGTTTGCTTACTAAAATAATTGTAGAATTCTTGTTCTAAAACTAGCAAAAAATAAGTGTGAGGAAATTATACTTCATACAGAACAAAATCTAGTTACATTTTGGAATAGAAGTAATATCAATCAAGTAAAAATAGTCAAAAATAGATGAATCCGAAAAAGTACATACATAAGAGAATGGATTCGTCCGTGTAATAGGGTTCTATCACTACATAGTGTTTGTCCTTTATTATTAGAAACTTATGGTTAAATAAAACTGAGATAATTGTAGAATACTAGATTAATTTCCTTTTCAGTATCGTGTCATTACATGTTATTCAAACAATAGTTATTATTTGTCTAAATATATGTAAAATATATGTTAGTTTATTTGTAATTAAAATTCTAAAAAGTGAAACATCTAACTTCATGCTAGCTTTGTTTTTTTCTTACGAGCATCAGCTTGACCAAGGTAATCACTTAGAGACTTAATCATGGCACCCATCTTAAAGACTTCGGGCATAACATCTACATGAACGTAGTTCTCTTCTATGGCTTTCATTGTAGAAGGTCCAACTGCAACCACTATGACGTCCTTGTTAAGGTGATATTGTAATCGTTCTTTCAGGTAATAGGCTTCCGCTACCTTGAAGAGGTCCCGTGCTGAGGGTGGGCTAGTGAATGTTATTGCATCAACAACTCCCTTGCCGATATCTTCTACGAGCTTGACCACCTTTAGTTCATCAGGAGATATATATTTGAAGCCCATCATTTCAAGAATTCGGGCTCCACTCTCCTTAAGCTCAAGTGAGTATCTGTATGTAGAGGCCTCGAAGACCTTGGCCCCAACTGCATGAAGCTCATTCTTTAGGAGAGGAGAGTATGACCCATGCCAGAGGACAGCGATATTTCTACCAGCCATGCTGAAACTCTTGAGCAATTTAGTTATTCCTTCGGCTGTATTCTCTTCCGGTATGATGTCTGTCTTGACTCCATGGTTTGCTAAGGCAATCTTCGGTTTGAAACTTCTAGCGATGACAATTGTATTCTGCAAAGCTTCTGCAAACTTCTTTTCGATTCCAAGGTTTTTAGCAGTAGCCATAAGAGAGTATACACCAGGACCAGTCATGAAGACCACATAGTCAATTTTCTCGTCTAATATCTTATTTATGAAGAACTCTGCTTCTTTAGATATGTCCTGTCTTGCCTCTATGCCCACTGTTGGTGCAAGATAAGGTCTACCACCGAAGGTGGTTATCAAATGAGCGAGTTCTGATGCTCTACGACTTCCGGTTATGGCAACTGTCAAACCTGCCAGTGACGTAATCCATCACCTTTTGTAGACTCTATTGTCAAGAAGGTTTTTCTTGTATTTTTAATGATAGCTATACCTATATGGTAATAACAGCCTTCTTTATAATATTTTTTATAAGATTCTGCTATTCTGCTAATCTTCTTTTCTGAATTTAAGAATCTTCCATGTAGTGTGGTTCTATTACATAGTATTTTATTTCGCTTTTTGGTAACTTATTCTTCAATGTGATTATTTATAGATTGGCGAATGAGCGTACATACTTTTTCTTAAAATCTTTGGTTCAATTCTATTATTAGGTTTGGTTCCAGACGTAATTCATTATATTTATAGATTTAATATTTATTGTTATCCTTGCTAACAAAAGTATCTCTCCCCTATTAAAATATATAATCTCCATTATTAGAATCCTTTTTTATTATCTTAATCTCTTTTTTTCTTACCCATTTCTTTAAACCTATTTTATATATTTCAAGTTATCACTTAATGTTATTGCAAAATAAATGATGAATCAATGAATGAATTGGGGATTGTTGCGAATTACTTTTGAATTAACATTAAATGTGATATAATAAAAAACACTGAATATCAGGGATTGATAAATATGACATTTTTGTATTACGATAGTAAATATACAGTTTCCTAAGGTAACTAACAAAATAAAATATAATTTTTTTAATAGTTTTTGAAATATTAAGATATGTAAATTCGTAGGAATGTGCAAAGGAAGGAGTAATACCGATAGTGGTGTTAAAATAAGAATCTAATGTAAAGATACTACTACTAACTTATATTTAGCTTTTATTTATGAAACTTATTTTCAAATGAATACCAATATAAAATTACAATGAAAATTAATATTATATATTTTAGTGATATTGAAAAGAAATAAATTAATTAATTGTATTTGAAAGTAGTCTGTAATAATTCTCCCATTTCGTTATGCATTTTAAGAAAGAATAATCCTTTTTCTGTAGTCTTGAATGTTTGAGTCCCATCAAGGTATTCTATGAGGTTGTTTTCTATCAAAACAGAAAGATATACCTTTACTTGGTTATAACTAAGAAAAGCTTTATACATAATTTTTGTTCTAGTTGCTCCTCCATTTGCAGCATCCAGTATACTACCCACTATATCTGTCCTGCTTCTATTTCCCATATTTTTAGAAATGTAAATAACTTATTTTAACATTAGCACCACAAGAAAAGTTAATTTATCTATAGTAAAAGATTCTTCATATTATTTATAAATAAAAAAATATAACAAACTTCATGTATAGGAATATGAGCTAGAAGTAGTCAGAGATATAAACAAATATAGTATTATGGTGTATCTTTAAAAGGGTTATATATTAGTTCCAACATATTTTCGCTAATGAAATCCTATAATGTTGGAAGATTGGGAACATTTACAATTATATTATTATCAATGACGGTAATAGTATCATCTATAGCACTATCGATACCCCAAAATACTTATGCCCAGTCAACAAACAATGATTCAGAAATCTCTAAATTAGATGATTTAGTGAATAAATTAGTTACCGGTGTTAAACTTGAAAATATAATTACGATTCCTAATGAAGTCCACGTAGGTGATAAATTCGAGATAAATGCTACTGTGATAAATACATTACCACTTAATATCACATTTATTGCAGGTAATTGCAAGTCTGACTTTTCTACAAACTTAAATAATATCGTAGAAGAAATAATGACTCCTCAATGTATGAATAGAGTTTTACCAACTATACTTGAACCAGGAGATAAAACCACTGTTCAGGAACGTAGTGGAACAGGAAAGCAATATAAAGCAGTAGCAGAAGGTGAAGCAAACGCAAATGCCATTTTGTTATATAGTATAGAAGTTCAACCAGAAGGCTCTTTGTTGACAACATCATTGAATAGCCAAGTAGTTAAACCATTTAACCTTACTATACTTCCATAAACTTTTACTTTGAGATTTATTGTTAAAAGGTAAGATAAAATTACATTTTTGATACAAACATTTTCTAAAATGCAATCATTTTTTCTTCTATAATTCTTTAAATATTTATCTATGTTCATTTTGTTCCTCTTATATTACTATATATTTTAACATAATTAGAATTGGTAGGTTAATTTAGTAACATATACTATATAATTTGTTTAGAGAATGATTATTGTATCTTTCAATCCCTTATAATATTATTCAATATTATGCTGAAAACGTTTTGTAATATCGATCCTGTTTTTATTAATTTACTCTTGTAATTTGTTTATCATATTTTCTGATTATTTTTGGCTAATTTCAATTACATGTAATTATCTATATATTTTCGGAATGTCAAGCAGTATCTAAATATTACTATAATTATCAAATATGGAAAAAGCTTTACATCTATATTCTCTCCCTCCCTCCCTCTCTTCACCCAGCTTGCTAAAATAAATAGAATGATATGTTAATTTGTTGTAGTTGATATTATTAGATAATGAACCAGTTGCAGTACCGAAATTTATATCAGCCCAAAAACTATTAGAAGATAAATTCATTCTTGAATTTTCTTATAATAATAAAAACAAAACGAACAAAATTAAAAAAATAATAATCGAACTAATTATAGGTGACATAGCTTGTTTTGTTAAATCTTATTCAGATTTTGTTTGTGATACTATTGTGAGAGGTATATTGCCAAAACGACACGGTGGTCTTGAATCTCCTACTGCATTTGTTTTGATTACTGATAACAACTTTGACTTTTATAATATAACAGAAATAGCTGATAAAAAATATAAGATATTAGATAGGGCATTACAACGTGTAATAGTAAAAAGGATTTTCACAATTCATCAATTGGCACACTTTTTAATAATGGATTTAGAAAAAGATATAAAAAAATACAAATCCAAATTATTGATTATAACAGGGGACTTTTTCCTTTCAGACCCACAAATCACAAAAGAAGACAAAGACTGGTTATATCCTCAAATGATTAAAGCTATTAAAAAGGTTAAAGATTCTATAATTCTTGTTTTTTCTCCTACAAAACTGTTAGAGTTAGTAAACTATGGATAATGATGAGAAAGGATGAATGGCTAAACTTGTTTCAGAAGACTACTTAAATTATTACTATCAAATGTAGTGAACCCGAGAAAAGTACCGGCCAGTTGGGAGTCAAATTAACAAGATTTGAAGGTTTAATTCTATAAAAAAAATAAAGTTAATTTACATGATTGATTGAATTTAAAGATAAATAACTTCCACTTTAACAAACTAAATTCTTAGTTGTATATTTCCTGTTAAATTTTTTCGTTTAGGCATTATTTTTTGTTATATTCATCATGACGACGAACCCAAGCCATAGGAAAGTCATAACCATCCTCGTCGCATCCCTTTGGAACTAGATTAAGATAGTTGCATGTATTATTCAATATATCTATTCCACGTGCATAAGCAGAATATGTATGAAATATTTTATCTAATGAATCTTAATAAAAGACACTTATCCCAGGCATTTCTGCAACATATAGGTTATGTATGGTAAAGTTGTAGAAACCTTTTTCTTTTCTAATTCTTCTGATGTAAATAATACATAATAATTATGTTTTAATTAACTTTAATTCATAGTGGATTCACCGATGCAGATAGATTACAATATGATGATCATAACAAAGGTTGGAGTTGGCATATAAAAAGACTTGAAAATCTTATGGATAAAATCTTATGGATAAAAAACACAATGCAAACGAAGTTGTAATACAATATTTGCAAGCTATGGAAATCAGGGAATTTGAACCTCCTAGAAAATATAAAGCTTTTATTACGTAGAAACTATTAAATTCTTCTTAGAAATTTAGGAGAGTCACAAGTAGTCGTATTGTCATTGAGTCTAAGTTGTTGGTAAGCGGATTGCGTTTATGAAACAAATCAACGAGTAATTATAAGAGTACTATAATTTCAACTATAGAAAATTTATAGATAAACCATACTATATTGAGAATAAGTGAATTATAAGAAAATACTTATCTTTGGAATAGCCTTACTAAATATAGTATATGAAACTTGAAAATACAAAAAAGTCATTTATCAGAACTGTAAAATATGATAAAAACGAAAATTCTTTGAATATTTCAATTCCTAGAGTCCTAGCTGAAAGACTCCAATTAACCAATAAAGATTCTCCTAAAATTTATTTAGACGAGACAAACAATTTAATCTTTGAAAAATTAGAGATTTGATTATAAAATTTGAACAGCAATTCAATCAGATAGGAAAAATGGGACTATATTTATATACATAGAGCATAATATTTGGTTTTTACTTCATTTACAAATTTATTAATATGTAACTACTGTAGCATTGGTAAATATTCTAGATGTTATTTTGTCAGTTCCAATTATTGCTCCATCAATTATTTCATTAGGTTCAAATCCAGCTACTCTCAAACAGATACCACACACTACAACTTTGCCCCCATCCTTAATAAAATTAGTAACATTCTCTACTACGTCATTAAGGTTCAAAAAATGGTGAGGATTCTTTACACCAACTTGTACTCCTTCTATACTAAGTAGAAGAGTAACGTTATATCCTAAATTCATTAGATTAGTCGCATCAGTTATAGCTATAGAGGCCCTCCAAGGATCATTGTTGGTTAAATGATATACTATTGGATTAGCATTTTTGGCAACGGTTTTTGAAATATCATCTTGTCCATAAACACTTGGCAGAAAAGACATACCTATAACTAGACTGGTAAATAACAAAATCAGAGAATGGTTTTTCATATCAAAATTAGTAGCATAGTCATATTTTATTTTAATATTTCTTAAATATATTAAATAAAATCCGTTGCAAAAGAATTGTCTATCAATTTGAATATCAGTATAATAAAACTAAAATACTATAAGTAGGGGTCATCAACATACTAAGCAAATTAGTCGTGAGTAGAGCATTTCATGTACTAGGGTTCTACTATATTGTATTTAGCTTTTTTACATAATAGCGGCTATAATTCATTAACATATATTTTTTAAAATAACTAATTTTAAAATAATTGATTAAAATTAATACAGACAAATCGGTATGAATTTAGAGAAACAAACCGTAAGAACTGCTCTTGTTACTGGCAGTACAAGAGGCATAGGTAAAGAAACGGCATTACTGTTATTGCAAAAGGAATTTAATGTAATTATATCTTCCAGAAGTCAACAAAGTGTAGATAGTGTAATACAAGAAATTCATGATAAATTTCCTTCAAGAAAACAAAATATTTTAGGTTTAAAGTGTGATGTTAGCCAACAATCTGATGTAAAATCTCTTGTTGATGTATCGGTAAAAAGATTTGAAAAGATTGATATTCTTGTTAATAATGCGGGTATAGTTTATTATAAAAATATAATGAATACAACTGAAGAAGAATGGAACAAAACTATTGATACTAATTTAAAAGGTGTTTTTCTATTTATCAAAGAAGTTCTTCCTTATATGCTTGAAAATAAATCTTGTAGTATTATTATTAACGTTAGTTCTGGTGCGGGAAAATCTGGTTTTCCAAACTTATCTGCATATTGTGCAAGCAAATTTGGAGTAATTGGTTTGACTGAAAGCATAGCTAAAGAAGTTGCTGATAATAATGTAAAGGTTATGTCAATATGTCCCGGTGGAGTAGATACAAAGATGATTGAGGATATTGTTGGTAATGGATACAATCTATCCAATAAAAATTTGATGAAACCTGAACAAGTTGCAAACAAGATTTATGATATGATATTTAATCAAAAAGATTACTATAATGGACAATCAATAGAATTTTATAATAAGTGAATGAATAAGTCTATAATTAAAAGATTATATACATATAGTTTTAGAATATCGATAGCGGTGCAATAATAAGAGTCTAATACTAAATTGTAATAAGTGTGAGGTAAATTTTAAAGAATCTATATTTAGGTACTTATTTATAAAAGAACAATTATTACTTTGGTTTTTTATAGGTAGCTTTAGGAAATCCAATTTTTATAGGGTGTCTGAACGCTGGATGAATCATAACCAATTCTCCCTTATTTAGTCTAACTATATTCATTTTTGTACTTTCATCAAGCATGGAATAGGGCTTAGTAGATAATTCTGATAATCCCAGCTTTGCTGTAATATGTAAATCAGTATTTTCTTGTAATCTATAATCTGTAGCACTTTTGAATTGTTGTGCAGAAAATAAAATAGTCCCTCTGGTTTTACCTGCCATTACTGTTTTCATTATTTGTTCTGAAACTGGACTCATTTTTCCATTTTGAGATTTAGGTATATATCTATTAATTTCATCAACAAAGACTAAAAGATAATGTAGCTTTTCTTGGTCTTTTTGAACATTATTCTTATCTCTACCTATATCTTTATGATTACTATATTTATCATCTTCAAGGTTATAGTATCTTGAAGAATACATCTCATCAATACTTTTCATTACATCTCCTACAACAAAGGCTTGCACATCAAAAGAGGATATTGTTGCAACATCTATTACAAAGACTTCACCTGGTTCGATGTTTTTGATTTCATTACCAAGATAAGTACTGGTTTTCTTTTTATCAATAAACATAGGGGATTTTCTAAATCTTTGTAATCTACCTAAAAACGACAAAAGAGAAGATTTGTTTGATACTATTGCTTCAGGATATTCTTTAAATTCGGTAAGGTCAGTCCATGTACTTATATCCTTGGTTCCAATATTACTTTTTAGTGGCCAAGATTCAGAAATGTAATTTATTATTGATGAAAAATCATGATGTAAGTCATAAGGTTCAGAAAATAACAGTTCAAGTCTCTCATAAACATCTTTTAGCTCATAAGAATATGTTTTGTAATTCTTTGGTATATGAATTGAATTAGGTTTACCATCTTTTCCTCGTGGTAAAAAGTAAGTTACATTTTCAAATGGCTCTATATCTAAATCAAGTACATCAAATAGTCTTTCAGTTCGTTTTTTGATATATTTTTCTTTTTGGTCTATATATAGCAAGTCCTGCTCTTTTGTGTTAAATATTATCAATGCAACATTTTGATTCATTCTTTTAAGTGTCTGATATGATGATTGCAACAAGAATAAAATATATGTGCTTTTTTTATTTCCAGATATTCCTGATGCATTTACATGTGCTGTATCTGCCCCTGCCAAATAAGATAGACCCAAGGAAATAGGAATTTCAAGGCCATTTGTTGTTTCAATGATACCTGCTGGTATCGGATTTACCATTTGAGGAATTCCTAAAGCAAATATAATCTCTTCTTCAGTAGCAAATCTAACAGTTTTACCTACCCCTACTGGAAAATTTATGGATATATCCTCTTTATATCCCTGTGCTTTCACTCCACCATTTGCCATTATTGCAACTTTTGCCAATATAAGTCCGTCTAGTTGAATCTTGGAAAATTGTTCCTTTTCTTCTTTTTCGTCTTGCTTCAATTTTTCTTGTGTGGTTGATTTTGTATAATAATCCGAGAAATAATTATTATAATAATCATTTTCAGCAATTGCTTGTAGTTCTTTTACAATTCCAATAGACTTACTATCAAACAAGTTATCTACTGTAACAAAGTCAAAAGAGTTTATGATAACATTAGGTTTTAGAGCGAACCAAAAACTATCCATTGTATTCAGAAACTTTTCAGAAGCAATAGTTTTTCCAATATCATTAGGTAAAGAGTTTATTATCTTATTTGACATTAGTTATGAATATTATATAAAAGATAAATATCTTTGATAACATACATATATTTTAAGTATATTTTTTACACTATTTTTACACTATTGCTCCTCAAATCTGAGTTTTCCTTTCTGGACTCTGTTTAAATATAAAAAAAGATGTAGTTAAGGTACTAAGGGTGATTATCAAAGCATGTGCCGCCTGACTCTGCTGGGCCATTCGCTGTTGCATCAGATACACTCGTTAGATAACCAGTAGAAAGGGCAGACAAATTAAAACTTTCCATCGTAGGATCTGAAATAGTTCCAGTGAATTCGATCGTTCTCATTTCCTACATAAGTCCTGTAAATAATTTAATTCAAAATATGTAGGATTCATACTATTATCTTTTATTTATCTTTGATATCTTTATAATATAAAATCTTTATATTAATCAAACATACGGATAAAAGAATAAGTTCATCAGTCTGGAATGTTACTACATAATTAATATTATGTTTATTAAATATGATTATTTAAATTTAACAATGAACAAAAAAGTCCACTATTTATTTAATTTTCCATTTTATATGGCAACTATATATTCCCTTATTCTTGTTTCGACAGCTATCATTTTTGGCTCATTAATATTAAACATAAATTATACGGCGATGGCACAAAACCAACCAATTATTAATGATCCTAATTTACAAGCAGAAATTTTTGTAGAAGGATTGTCTTTTCCTACCAGCATGTCATTTATAGATAATAACAATATTTTGGTTTTAGAAAAGGAAGAGGGAACTGTGCGACTTATTTCAAATGGTATATTACAAGAGCGGCCAGTATTAAAAGTAAAAGTACATAGTAACAATGAACGTGGACTTTTGGGAATTGCTATAATGAATAATCACACCGTTTTTCTATATTATACAGAGTCCTCCTCCTCCGAAGATAACGAACCGTTAGGAAATAGAGTTTACAAATATCAATGGAATGAAGAAGAAAAAATACTTGTTAATCCCAAGTTAATTTTAGATTTACCTGCAATTCCTGGTCCAAACCATAATGGTGGAAAATTGGCTATTGGACCTGATAATTATCTTTATGCAGTAATAGGAGACCTTAATCATGAGGGTAAACTTCAGAATATTGTAGATGGACCACAACCTGATGATACTGGAGTCATATTCAGAGTAAATCCGGAGAATGGCTCTCCTGCTCCTGATAATCCTTTTGCAAATAATGAGAATAATAGATATTATGCTTATGGAATACGTAATGGTTTTGGGATTGATTTCGATCCAATAACCGGAAAACTATGGGATACTGAAAATGGACCGGAATATGGTGATGAAATTAATTTAGTGGAACCAGGTTTTAACAGTGGATGGAAGCAAGTTATGGGTCCTATATCCAAAAGCAGCGTTATAGAAGATGAATTGGTTAACTTTCCAGGAGCGAAATATGCTGATCCTGTATTTAGTTGGGCTCCATCCACTGGAATTACTGATATTGAATTTTTAAATTCGTCAAAACTGGGAGAGAAATATGCGAACAATATTTTTGTTGGAGAGGTTAATGCCAAAACTGATGGATATCTCTATTATTTTGAAGTTAATGAAGATAGAACGGGAATAAAATTTGATAGTAATAGTCAAATAGAACTAACTGATCTTATAGCCGACAACGAAGAGGAAATGTCTGCAATAGCTGTTGGAACGGCTTTTAGGGGCATAACAGATATTGAAACTGGACCAGACGGATTTTTGTATTTACTTACAGTCGATAGAGAATCAGACGGTGAGGGGAAGATTTATAGAATTTCATCATCACAATGATGTGTTATTTTGTAGTAAGCCTGCGAATCATTGTTTTGTTCTTATAGAATACAGTATTTTAGATTATCATCCAAAGAATTTGACATATTATTATCTCTGCAACTAACAAATATTATTGCCAATAATTCAGTTTCATTTTTTGATCTCATATTTATTAATATTATAATAATATGTTATCATCTTGAATATTTTATTAAGCAATCTGGTCAGTAATAGAATCCTGTATGTAATATGGTTCTATCTCATAGTATTTAGATATTATTATTAGTAACTTATTCTAAAATATATAAAAATCAAAATTTCTAAATATTAGTAATTTATTTTATATTTGAGATTTACTTTTATGAATAGCATCTTTTTGGATCAATATGAATATCATTTGATAAAATGAAATTCCTAATTTGAATGCTTCAAAATCTATATTCCTTAAAATGTATTTTATTGGTTCATTATCTGATGAAGATATTATAAATTCATCTATAATTTTTTTGAATTTATCTACATTATAATGTCTAAACATTGACTTGATTTTATCAACATAGTTATTAAGACATTGTTAAAAATGTTAGTACTAATGCCTAACATGTAGCATAATATCTCTTATAATTCTAACAAATTCTAAAATTGTACCTTAACTACGAGATATATAAAAATGAAGATATAGCTATAAAGCTAATTTATGGCAAAAGGCTAATTAATTTTTTAATATTATTATTATTATTATTATTATTATTATTATTATTATTATTATTATTATTATTATTATTATT
>DASUCH010000059.1:0-11295 GCA_035762785.1 Nitrososphaeraceae archaeon
TTATATTATTAATATTATTATTATTAACTAAAATGGGATAAAAATATCGAAAGTCAACATTCAATAAAGTGGCTAAATTAAACATTAGAAATTCAGTGAGGTAATTTTTCGAATCTATAATATTTATAACAAGATCAAACAACCTATACTTTTAGAACTGTTAAGCAAACAATTTAAAATAATGAATTATAAACATATTCATGCATACCGAACCAACAATTGAAATTCGAAAATTAAAGGAAATTAATATTGAAGGGGGTGTTGTATTTGATGGTTTCCAAGGGATTGGTCTTACTAGTACTATAGCGATTGGATGTTTTATCAATTCGTTAAAAACTGAATTAGTGGGTATTCTTGATTCTCCTCTTTTTCCTCCTATATCAGTAATTTATAATGCTAAACCAAATTTTCCAGCAAGAATATATGCAAATGAAGAGAAAAAGTTAGCATTCTTTGTTTCTGAAGCAATTCTAGAATCATCATCCTATAGACAAATTGCTCATACAATATTGAATTGGTCCAATTATAATAAATGCAAGACAGTAATAAGTGTTGCAGGTAGAGAAATTGAAAAAGATAGAACAAAAAAAGAGCGTTCGCTCTATGTGATTTCGAACTCTCCAATTATAATGAAAGAATTAAATGATGTAGGAATCTTGACTTATAAAAATGGAACAGTAAACGGAATTCCTGGAATTCTTTTAAATGAATCAAATTGGAAGAATATTGACGTAGTTGTATTTGTAGTTGATGTCATATCAGGAGGCCCAGATTTTAGAGCCGCAGCAAATGTTGCTCAGGTAGTGAGCAAAATTGTTCCTGAAGCATATTGTGAAATAAAACCATTGATCAAAGAAGCTGAGAGTATAGAAAATAATTTAAAAATACTAAGGAGTCAAACATCCTATAAATTCAAAGAGCGAATGTATAGATAATTTATCATTTTTCATGCTCAATTAACTGTGTAAAGTGGTCAATATGTTCTACTTTTCTTTTGTGTTTTATATCTAATGTTAGTGTATTTTATTTTATTCATAAACTTTTTTTATTAAACAGGAAATATATACATATAGATTTTTTCTACTTAGAAGACAATTCCTCACCTAATTAAGAAAAGAAATTTATTTCAAAATTATTTAATTACAAATTATTCATCTAAGGAAAAGTCAACTTGACTATATAATGAACTATTCTGATAAATAACATAGATATTAAAAGACACAGGAAATATAATCAATTTAAAAAACTAAATAGAAGGTAGTAGATGTGTTCTATTTATTATGTCATGGTTTTTTAAACTATAAATTCTAAATATATAATTCATTAGTAAAATGATATATAAAATTATTATGTATAATCTAAATCTAATTGCTATAAATAATAATGTACAACAACAATTACAATGGAAAACGATAAAGACATAAAAATTGAAACAGATGAAGAAGTAGGATTAGATGATAAAATAAAGGCAGGAGCAAGAGCAATAGGTAAAAAGATTGAAGACCCTGATAGAGACACCGATGCAGAATACGAAGCAGAAAAAGCTAAAGAAAGAGTAGTTGATTGATGGGAATGATTCAATCATCAACAACCGCAACAGCAATATTCATTGCCACGATATTTATTTCTTCTATAGTAACTAATTCAGCATTCGCACAAGCAGGAGGGATGAACCAATCAATGAATACTGCTGGTGACTCAGCAAATCAAGCAGCCCAAAATGCAAGCCAATCTGCTAATCAAACTGGTGAAAGCATGCAACAAGGTGCCAATCAAACTGGTGAAGCAATTCAAGGGAATGCTAGCGAGCTTGGATCCAACGTGAGTGAAGGAGCAAAGAAACTCGGAGAAAATATTACTGAAGGTGCAAAAGGTCTCGCTGAAACTATTGGCAAAGGATTGCAAGATTTAGCAAAGTAATAACCAACCTTTTATTTTTTATAAAAATTAATAACTTTATTTGTCCTTTCAATGTCATTTAACCTTTCAGAAAACATAATTGGTTTATACGATAATCAGCAATTAACATTAAAATGATAGATTTCCCTAAACTAAAGAATAAAATTATAGAAAATAAATTTTTTTTATCAATACTCAATGTAGTTTAATACTTAAATATTCAAATTGGATTTCATTAAATTAATGATGTTTATAAAGTGATAATACCTTAAATAGGTAATAAAATAAAAAAATGAATTGGTATAATGATTCAAAATTTTAGATTGTATACTAGGTTAAAATTAAAACCTAGTTGGTCTTTCGTTGATATTGTTTTTGTTGCTAATATTTACGTGAATTTTGTCTATCAACTGCTTGTATGTAATTGGTGTTTGTTTTTGCGAAAGCCTTTACATTATCACGTGTTTGTTCAAGTGCTGTATTGTATACTCTGATATTTGATGTTAGAGCATTATTTAGTAGATTGCTGGTATTTAATAAGTAACTTGTAAAATTATTCACCATTACTGCGTAATTTTCAGCGATTCTTTGTGGATTATATAAATCCCATACACCACTTTTGTCTACTTGTGATTGAAAAGAGCTTATTACTTGTTTTTCTGCTTCAATAAAGTCAGAAGCAATATCTTTTATAGTTTTAACAGTTTGTTCTTGATATTCAGCAATACGTTGTGTATATCGTGGAATCTCTCGTGTAGCTTCATCAGTTGTTCTTTTTATATTATGTAAGGTGTTGTCTAGTGTCTTATTTATTGCATCTTGTTGTTGATTTAAGGTGTTATTGTAGTCTATGTTTGTTCTTTCATTAAAGTTAGTATTGTCTGTGCTAAATTTAGTAGTATTTATGTTTTTTTCATTAATTTTATCTTCTTTTGTTGACATATTAACAAATAAGTTACTAAGGTATATAAGAGAAGTTAAAGATATCTGTGCATAATCAAGTTCTGTAGATACAATCATCTTAATTTTATATTATATGACTAGTAAAGCTTTTGTGAATCTATACAAACTATATTATCAAATTTGAATGTTATTCTTTTTATATGATAGTAGTATTATCTTAACAATTTATTTGAAATAAATTTATACAATTCTGAATCAGACATATTCTTTTTTGCTTGTGCAAAAGTTTTAGCATCTCCTCCTACTATATATCTGAACAAATATTCTGAAGACTTTGAAGAATTTTTAATTGCTTCAAGTATTACAGTAGCAACTTCTTTTGGTAGAGGGGCATTCTTCATAGCAGGATAATAATGAGATAGAAATGTATCTATGGTATTAGAATAATATGAAGAATTCTTTTTCTTGATATTATTACCTGAGTAGTTAATTTCTGATTTTTCTTGTTTCCTTAAAGTATGTTGTGATTTATCATCAGTTTTATCTGAGAATTTTATACTTGATACAAAATTAGTATTAATAACACCTGGTTCCACAAGGATTACTTTAATTCCATATGGCTGAAGCTCATATGATATAGATTCACTTAATCCTTCTAAGGCAAATTTTGTACTAACATATATGCATTCTGCAGGTATTCCTACTACCCCTGCAATAGAAGTTATATTTATGATTATTCCATTCTTCTGTTTTCTCATGGTAGGTAAAACTTCTTTAATAGTTCTAATTGCTCCAAAGAGATTTGTCTCAAATTGTTGTTTTATATCTGCTATTGATATGTCTTCTAAAGCTCCAAATAAGCCATAACCTGCATTATTAACTAAAATGTCAATTTTCTTTTTTTCATCAATTATTTTGTGTATTGCATTTCTTACTGAATCATCATTATTTAAATACATTGATAAAACTTCTAAAGGAAGATTCTCTTTATTTGCAATTTTTTCAATTTTTTCGCTCTTAAGTGTATCTCGCATTGTAGCATATGTATAAAATCCATTTCTTGCTAATAACAAAGAGGTTTCAAATCCTATACCAGACGAACTACCAGTAACTACTGCAATACTCTGCTTTTTTTCCATTTTAATCTTAGGCAATTACAAAATAATATAATTCTATAGTTGACAACAATAACAATAGATTATGATAATTATTATTATATTTTGAAATATTTCTATTTTATTATTAATAGTAATTAAATGCGCTAGTTATTATTACATTTACAACTTTATTAACAATATTGAATGATTTATTTTTTAAATTAATAAAAAAATTTTTTTATCATCATTTACAACTTGTCTATTATTAATCTCAATTACCTAGATTCTATTTATTTTGGCTACTGATAAGTAGTGTCTAATATCGATATAATTATCAAGTAGGTTTCTACTTAAATGAAAAGTATTAACACATTGTTTAGCTTAAAGATAATGAGGTAATAGTAAAATGAATAGTGAGAGTAATAAGAAAATTGCAGTAGTTACTGGTAGTTCGTCTGGTATAGGATTTGAAACCTCTTTGTTATTAGCAAGAAATGGATTTTATACATATGCTACAATGCGTAACCTTGATAAATCTAAAGCAATTACTAACTTAAAACAAAAAGAAAAACTATCTTTGGAAATTTTACAACTTGATGTCACTGCTGATGAATCTGTTAAAGAAGCAATTAATAAGATAACAAATGAACAAGAAAGAATAGATGTTTTAGTTAATAATGCAGGTTATGCGTTAGTAGGACCATTTGAAGAGCTTTCTATTGAAGAATTCAAAGAACAATATGAAACTAATGTATTTGGTGTTATACGAGTTATACAAGCAGTATTACCAATAATGAGAAGACAAAAATGTGGTACAATAGTAAATATAAGTTCAATAGCTGGTAAAATAGGGTTTCCTCTTACTTCTGCATATGTAAGTTCAAAATTTGCATTAGAAGGATTAAGTGAATCTATGGCTTATGAGATAGAGCAATTCGGAATAAAGGTTATACTTATAGAACCTGGTGTTATTAATACTAATTTTGATAATAATTTAAAAATAGGAAAAAGAGTCACTATTGATCATAATTCGTCATATGCTGAAATGACGCAAAAGAGGATTTCAGGATTTAAACCTAGATTTGAAAGAGGTTCTCCTCCAATAGAGGTAGCGAAGGTCATCTTAAAAACAATTACATCAGAAAATCCATCAGAATTAAGATACTTGGTAGGTAATGATGCTTTTAAGCTTATGAAAATAAGAAACAATATACCTGATAAAGAATTTAAAAAATTAATAATAAAAAGCGTTCTACAATATCAGCAATAACAATACCAAGTACTTTCCAAAAAATAGTACCGTATTTTATATGATTAGTTCTAAGTAGGATTTACTATATTTGTAAATATCTAATTCTGATATAATAAGAATTTAAAATTTATAATAATCTTTCGAATAATATAGTATTGAAGTGAACATCCTCCTAATTTTAATCACAATAAATATTTTAATCATGATCTTATCTATTTCTTTCGATTTAGCATTTGCTGAACAAAATGATGTTGATGTTATTATCGAAAAACCAAAGTGGTGTAACTCTGCAAGTACAAGTTATTATTATACATTAATGGAATTCCAGGACGAATACAAATACCCATGTGCCACATATATATAAAATACTTAACTTATTTTCCAATTATGTATTCTATCATCTATGTGTAAAATTTTTCTTCACTATAAAATTATTTAGATGATTTAAAAGATAGGTATTTCTTAATGTTTTTTATGAATATGATATAATCAATCAATTTTAAGTGGTTTTAATTCTACTATTTCTAACTTTTATACTTTTAATTAATATAATCAGGCTCAGAGTAATAAAAGCAATTTGAAATACTTGTATTATTATTGCTTCGTCACTTATTTGACCACCCCTTCCTGTTATTGGATTATTAGGAATCCTGGTAATTACCCATATTAGTACAAAGACGACTGTTCCTGCTATGCCTATAGAATACCAAGTTTTACCCCATTGTCTAATTATAGGTATAATCCAAAATACTTGGGCTATTCCTCCAACTAAAAACAAAATATCAGCGTTACTAATATCATCACCACTCCAGATAGCATCTGCAACCTTAGTCAGATGCAATATTCCGGCAATTAAAGTCGTTGCAGCAGCCGCATATAGTAATATAGTAAACTTTTTTCCCATTCTATAAATATTGATTGATAACAAACTATAAAAAAGAATTTAGCCAAATCAAATCAAATCAAATTGTAAACAATCAAAAAGTTCATCAAAAATTTTTTAAAATAGTAATAATAGCCTTATCATAGGCACAAAAATCTGGAGTAAAGCACTATATGTAGTAGGACTACTATTATTTATTTAGTTTTTATTATTTTCAAAAGATAATATTTAAAAAAGATTCTTTTAATAAGAATTTTATCAAACAAACCTCTTTTATCATAATATTAATTGCAACTCTAACAATAGGAATACTATCTATAACTTCAGGAATTATTTTTGCACAAGAAAAAATGAAACATCAAAATTTGATGATTCTTCTGCTTTAATTACAACTAAAGAGATAGATGAATCAATGGAAACCAATAATACTTTGAGTCAAATGACCAATAATACGCCTATAATTAAATAGATAATTTCATGATAGATTTTATGATATTCTTTTAAAATATTCTCTAAATAAATTACCTATTGAATTTAGACCGTACGAATTATTGATAACGGTACTAAAATAACTATTGATTCGTCAGAGCAGTTATTGAAGAGTCTTCAGTTATTGCTGATTTCCAGGGTATAAAATTAATAATTAGTATTGTTTTTCATGGTAGTTTGTTGTAACAATTCTCCAATTTCATTATGTATCTTAAGAAAGAACAATCCTTTTTCAGTAGTTTTGAATGTTTTAGTTCCATCAATATATTCTATTAGATTGTTTTCTATCAAAATAGAAAGATATTCGTTTAATTGGTTATAACTTAGAAAAGCTATGTACATAATTTTTGTCTTGGTGGTTCCTCCGTTTGCAGCATCAAGTATATTACTGACTATTTCTGTCCTACTTCTATTTCCCATATTATTAGATATGTGATTTACTTATTTTAGTATTAATACCACATGAAAAGTTAAGATAATCATAGTAAAACATTCTGTATATTGTTTACAAATAAAAAAACATAAGAAAAGTCATGTCTGAGCTCAATTTTACCATGAAATAATTATTGTTCCTATTTAATATAGAACCAATTCATTCTATGGAATTGTTATTGTTAAATATAATTCTAAACCTGTTTATAATAAAACATATAATTATAGGATAAAATAATTTACTTTTTTTAGATATATAGTTAGCACCTTCATAACTTGTTTATGTCTATTATCTAACCTTTTTTGATCTTTTTTTAATTTTTCATATTCTTTAAGGACTAGATCACACCGACTATTATATTCATTCGTGAACCGGAGAAATTACTTGTCCTATACTTAAAATAATTGAATGACATTGCTATAAATTAGAAGTTAGGTAAATAAAACATTTTAATATAATTGAATAACTAACGAATGATTAAGGTATATTTCCCAAAATTATTTGGAGAATTAGTCAATTTAAGAGAACTTTCAAAGAATGATGCAACAACTATAGTAAGTCTTATGAATTATGATATATCTAAATATCTTTATAAAGTTCCTAATCCTTACAAAATAGAGGATGCTTTAAAATTTATTAAATCTTGCTGTGATGATTTTAGGTTACATAAAGGAATAACATTTGCTATAGATTTTAAAGATCAATCGAAATCAATTCAGTTACTAAGTGGAATTATAGGTATTAAAGATATCAATTATACTAACAAAAAAGCAAATATTGGATATTGGATTGGTAAACAATACCAGAGTAAAGGTATAGCAACAGAATCCGTTAAACTTATTGTTAACTATGCATTTGATATATTAAAATTGGTAGAAATCTCAGCTTATGTCTTTCCTGAAAATAAGCCTTCTATTAGAGTTTTGGAAAAAAATAAGTTTATAAAGGTAGAAGAGATAAATGAATATCATCCTCTGTCCAATAGTTACAGAAATTCGTTAGTTTATAGAATAAGAAATTAGAAAATGAAATATATTCAATTTAATTTTATTACTTGTATCAGGGTCGGTCCTTTTGGAGTAATACCTATAGCAGTTCTAAAATAAGAGTATAATGTAGTATAATAAAGAGAACAATAACTAAACTTTACTTTCAATAATAATTATAAAAGTTATTTTTAAAATTATTACATACTATTAAGATAACAAAAAAAAGCCTGCGATTAAAACATGTATGGAAGAATTACAATCTAAATTCTGTAATTTAAATTAATTACTAATCTAATCTCCACCATGAATTGGGTTATCTACAATTAGATTTATTCCATTCCTAATTTCTTTAATATTCATAGTGACATTAGATATAATGTTTAATGCATTTTCTTTTTCTCCAGAATTAATCGCTTCGACAACATTACCTAAATTCTTTTCAGTATTGTCTAATATATTAGATAGTTGAATATAGATATCAGATTCTTCTAAATTATTTGATATAACTTGAGCAAAAACATCTGATTTAGGAATAAAATTTCCAGTTAAGAAAAACACACTAATGATACAAATGACTAGAGTTTTTATATATATCATTAAAATTACATTCAATTAGTAATATATAAAAATTCCTGTAATATACGATATCTATGAATCTTTATTAATCTTACAATTGCAGCAAAACCAATTATAAAACATAATATTGCACCACTAAATGTATGTAGGAAGCCATTTTTCGTTCCTTATGTGTTATAGATATTACATCATAAAAAAGCATATAGAACATCCATCTGTAGATAATTCCAATAACCATAAAAATATTAGTAAAAGAAATAGCAGCATTATTACGTCAACAAATAAATATATAATTTATCAATATTTAAAAAAGTAAGTTAAGATTAATGATTTCCCATACATAGACATAAATATAGAATGTGCTATTGATGAATTAGTAGTCCTAAATTGCTGCTACCTATTGAAAATTAGATAATATATTATTAAAAACCTTTTATAAAAAATACTTTACCCGAGTTTAATAATTAGTATCTATTCTTTAGTTAAAAATTGATCAATTTTTTTTTGTAAATCTAAGTTAACACTCTCTATTGGTCTATTACCATTTATTGGGATAATTCCATAACTTTTTTGCATTCTAATAAATTCTTGTTTAATTTTCTGCTGATAAAGTAAGAAAGATTCTAAAAGATCATCAGAAAGTCCAAGATCCTCTCCTGATTCATAATAATCAAGTGTCATATTTTTCTCAAATACTCTTCTTAAAAGCTCTCTCGGTTCAACATCTAGATAAAAAACAAGACTAGGTTTTATCGCAAAACCATATAAATTATGAGACCATCTTCGATTTATTTTTCTTACTGCGTCTCTTGCCATAAGTGTATAGATATATCTATCAGCTAGTATTATGTAACCTGCTCTCAAAGCAGGAATGATTTTATTTTCCAGCTGGTCTGCAAAATCTGCAGCATAAAACAAACTCATAGTTCTTTTTCGCAATAAATGATGTTCTTTTGCCCAGAGTATACCTTCACTTATTAGTTCAGATCTTTTCAGCCCAGTATTTAGAACAGCATGGCCATTTGCCTCAAGATGAGAATTCATTAATCCTATTTGTGTACTACGACCTGATGAATCAGGTCCTTCGATTACGATTAGTTTCCCTTTTATTTCAATGTTCTTAAAATATGGAATTCCATGTCCAAAGTAATTTATTTTGTGAGTGGTATCATTCATCAATTTTTTGTCCTCCCCCATTATCAGATTTATTGTTCATAACTATTTCATCAAATTTGTTTCGGACAAGTTGCTGTTGTTGTTCAATACTAGATGTACCATCGATAACTACAAAATTTTCATTCTTACTCATTTTTTCATACTGGTCAATTATTCTACTTTGAAAAACGCGGTAGCTTTCATAAATATCATTACTGAGATCAAGATCCATACCTGCTTCATAATATTTTAATTTAGGTCTTCCTGACAATATTCTGTCGGCAGCTACATCTACAGGTACTCTGAAATAAAAAACAAGATCTGGTTTCAATGCATATCCATACACTTTTTTTACCCAGAGTGGACTACATCCTCTTACTATATCCCTAGCGTAAGCTGTATAAATATATCTATCAGCTAGCACTATGTAACCGGCTCTTAACAGAGGAAAAATATTTCTTTCATAGCGATCCGCAAAATCAGTTGCATGAAGTAAAGAAAATGTAGTTGGAGTTAATTTTTCTTTTTTCTTTCCCTTAGAAGTTACGTCTTTTATAGCCTCGGAGGAATTCCATTCTGTTAAAAAGACACGTATGTTTCTAAACCTAAGCCATTTCTCTAATAGTCTTATTTGAGTAGATTTACCTGATCCATCTATTCCTTCTACTACAATGAGTTTTCCTGTTACTCCATATTTATTTTCTTCTTTTACTTTTTGTTGTGTCTGTTGTATAACCATTTTTTTATCTCCTAATTTCCTTTGCATTTTGAAGTAATGAGTATTCTATTGAAAGATTGAATATAGATTCAAAACGTTTTAGTACTTCTTTTAATAAGAATTCATGAATTTTAACCTCTTTATCCAACATTATAGATATCATCATTTTCCTATTCTCATTATTAAATTCTATTATTTTAACACATTTAATTTTTTTCAGAATTTTACATAGTTGTAAGCAAATAGAAATTTTCTCAATAATTTTTTTTCCATTCTTCTTTTTTGAAGGTGGTCTTAATAAGGAAACATAATTTTCTACAAGTTCTGAAACAATTTTTGGTTTACAAAGTGATATTAGTGATAAAGCTAAAATAACTTGCTGTTTATGGTTGATATTTGGAATGTCTTCATCAAGCAGAAAATAAAATTTACCTAGATAACTAACAGTATTAGAAATTTTTGATAAATAAAGTATACTTTTTTTTAATATATCATATTCATAGGTATTTATTATTTGAAGAGACAAGAGTTGATTAATAAAAAGAGGTAGTCCTGTAGAAGATTTTGAAATCTTTTCACAATTTTCTAAAGGAGATTTATCAAACTTAATATTTCGAGTTTTAGAATTTAATATACTATTGGTAGAATTTGTTTTTAATGATCGAACAAAATCGAACATAATTCCTTCCCGTATACCATTAGTACTTACAATTAAATTTTGAAAATTTAATTTTGACATGAGCAAATAAACTATACATAAACCTGTGTTAATTGTTTCTGCTCTATTGCTACCTATTACATCAATAGTAGAGATCTCCCTTGTACTCATACTCAACAAATGATTTCTTATCATAGATAGAGAATTATATTCCAAATTATAATTTTGAAGTTTTTTTAACGG
>DASUCH010000060.1:0-2664 GCA_035762785.1 Nitrososphaeraceae archaeon
TAAGATCACGATTTTCATTACTTTGTAATACAGCAATTGCTTGTGTTGCTAGATTATTTATTTATTTAAAAAATCCTTCTTCTCCAATTTTACTTTTAGTCTGTTCTTTTAGTTGATTAATTTCAGATTCTATATTTAAGATATAAGTTAGTAGTATTATTATTATTAATAATGCGAATTAGCCAACTATAACCACACCTGTCATGAATGGATGTATTGCGCAATGATAACCAAATTCTCCTGCAGAATCAAATACATTTTCAAATGTGTCCCCTGGAGATATTGGACCTGCATCAAATAGTTCTTGTTCATCAGAAGTTACAGTATGTTGTATTGAATCAGCGTTTGTCCAAGAAACAATGGTTCCTGTTGGCACGTTGATTTGAGGAGGATCGAATGACAACTCATTGTTTGGATCGGCTGCTCCAGGTGCTATCGATACTGAAGAACCTTCTTCTTGAGAAAAGACAGGTGTTATAGTTGTTGTTTTTATTGGATTCGCTAAAAGTCCCATGGCGAGCATAATAATGCTTGTCATTATTATTAGTCTAGAAATGATAACTTTCATTGTATGCTATGGTGAATTTTAATATATAAAAAACGATATCTAATTAATTTAACTTTATTTTAAAATAATTGTCAGGATTTTAACAAATATTTGGGAGAACAAATTTAAATAATTTTTGTGCATTCGCTAATTCTTCTGGTGGTCTTATTGTTTTAGGGATTGGAGAAAAGAAAAAAATCATTTTAGCAAAGCGCAGAAATACTATCTTCATTTGTTGTTGTTTTTGTTTTTGTTCTTCTTTTCAACTCCCAACTTATAATAATTTTGCAACATTCTAACATTTCTAGTTGATAAACAATTTTACTAGTATGTTCTATATCTCTTCTTGCTATTTTCAATTCATATTCTAACCTTTTGATTTTAAAATTTATTACTTGTTTTAATGATTCTAAACTATTCTCTTCTTTTTTTTGCTTATTTATGACCCATTGTAATGTTTTAATTTGTAATTGCAACATCTCATTTACAATTGGATAATTTTGAGAACTAATATGATATTCTAAAGTTTTAATCCCTTCATTGATGTTTTCTTCCAAATTTCTTTCATATGATATAATCATCTATTCACTTGAAAAGAGTATTATAAAACAAGGAAATCACTTTTCATAGAGGGGGAGAGTATTGATATAGTGTTTATTAATATCATTAATAATAACAGATAAACAAAATGCAAATGTCTTTTTCTATTTTAATTGCAGCAGGAATTTGAAATAAAAATGAAGTATAGAACAATAAACTAATACATTTTTAAAAAATAGTTTTGGCTTTCATATGATAATATAGGATATCTTGAAATATTATCTAGGTTGTTCAGGATGGAGTTATGATGGATGGAAAGGACCATTCTATCCTAAAGATTTAGATAATAGATATTGGCTTTCATATTATTCTCAAATTTTTGATTTTGTTGAAATTGATTCTACTTTTTATAGAATTCCTTCTAAATTCATGGTTAACAACTGGAGTAAAAGAACACCAGAAAGTTTTAGATTTGCTGTAAAGTTTCCAAAAATTATTACCCATGACAAACGTCTAAAAGATGTAGAAAAGGATATAGAACAGTTTTATGATGCGATGGAACCACTATATGATAAGATACTTGTATTTCTGATTCAGTTACCTCCATCTTTGCAAATTGCTGAAGGATTAGACTTGATTAAGAATCTACGTTACCAGTTAGATCCATCTTTTAGATATGCCATAGAGGTTAGACATTATAGTTGGTTCAATGAACTTTTTTACAATGTTCTTAAAGAAAGAAACTATTGTCTCGTCTGGAGTCAGCAAGATATTCTTATTACTCCTCCAATTTTGACTACTGATTTTGTATATTTGAGACTAATAGGAGATAGAACAATTGACGAAAAAGACTTTGGCAAACTAACCAAGGAAAGAACAAAGGAAATGGAACTCTGGTCCAAGATCTTGATAGATGTGGATAGAAAAGTAAAGGATGATATGAAGATGGCAATAATGTCTGCAAATAATCATTATGCTGGTTTCGGTCCTATGACTGCAAAATTGTTTGAACAAATGTTAAATTTAAAAGCAAAGATAAAATCCTTTCCTATCCCAGACTATAAACCATCCTCAGATGATATTGTAGATACGAAAAATACATATTCTAAATTTTATAGGTTAAAACATCAAAAAACAAAACAATCATCAATATCTGATTTTTTTAAATAAAATAAAATAAATTTTTCTACTAATATTTTTACATTCAATAAGAAAATAGAGACTTATGGTTGGAAAAGTAAATAATTTCTGATCGAATTTAAATTTTATATTTAGAATGATTGAATTAAAAATTTTAAAAAGAATATAAGGAAATTATTTGATTATTTATTTATTATATGAACTAATGGATTATTTTTGTTATTAGTATTGTATTTTCTTATACCTTTAATAACATCTTCTAATTCTGATAGATTGTTTGACAATTTAGTTGCAATATCTTGGTACTTGGGATCTTCATTTTGATAAGTAATAACTTGTAGATAATACCGATGGAGTTCCTCACGTATTTTTTCTAATCTTTGTAATGGGAACATCTAGTAATTTAATCTAATATAATATTATTATAGGATTCTAAT
>DASUCH010000061.1:0-4722 GCA_035762785.1 Nitrososphaeraceae archaeon
TTACATAATATTTACTATTATTATATGAAATTTAGGATAGACGTGAATTAATCATTGATGATTATCATTAATGATTATCAAACTAATTTCTTGATTACTTGTGAATTAAACAAATCTAGGGTGTTGTCATCTAAACCTATAAAATTTAGAATGAAGTGTGTTATTCCTAAATTAATATATTGTTGAAGTCCTATCAAAATCTTTTCTGGTGTTCCAATTGTATAACTTCCACTTTTTCTTTCCAAAAAAGTTGAAATATTTTCGTTCTTTTTTTTACATTTCCTTATTTCTATAAGAACGTCTTTTTCTGATTCTTTAATAATACATGGTAGTAATACAGAAAGCTCAATATCGTTATAACATCTTCTTAAGTCATGACAATGTTCTTTTAAAACTGCAAGTTTTTTTCTTAAATCGTCTGGGCTACCAAATGGATTATTATAAATGTCAGCATGCTTTGCTACTATTTTTAAGAGGTATTTTTCTCCTGTTCCGCCTACAATAATTGGAGGATGAGGTTTTTGTATAGGATACGGCTTGCAAATAGCTTTATTAATTGAAAAATAACTACCATGAAATGAAGCTCTTTCATATTTCCACATTGCCTTTACTATGGATATGGATTCATCAAGTTGTTTGATTCTTTCCAAATTGGAAGGAAAATTATATCCATATGAAGAATATTCATTTTGATACCAGCCAGCTCCTATTCCTAATTCAACTCGTCCTTTAGAAATTACATCCAGCGTTGAAAGAATCTTTGCTAATAATGCAGGATTACGGTAAGAATTACAGGTAACAATTTGTCCCAATCTAATTCTTTTGGTGATAGAAGAAATTGAAGATAATAATGTGAAACATTCAAAAAAACTATTATTTATATTATATTCATGATGTGGAATAAAATGATCATATGCATATAAACCATAGAAATTGAGTCTATCTGCTGATCTTGAAATTTTTTTAGAAAATTCATATTGTTTTATAGGATCATTTGTCGGTAGATCTGACCACCAGCCTTGTGGAATTGTTAATCCAAACTTTAATTTGGTCATTATTATTATTTTATGTTATTAGTGTTGTTAATAATCAATTTTTTTAGAGTAGTCTTCTTTGTTTAATACATTAGTATAGATCTTGCCAGGTTTAGCTACATAATCCGGAATCCCTATACCTATAGCTATTATTGTACTTTTTTGATTTGAGTGAGGAAGAAAAGTTTCTGTTACTTCATTATCATAAAAGGTTGAACCGGACGCGCCCAATCCTTGAGAATATGAAGCAAGATATATTTTTCCAGCACATATCCCTCCTTCTAGTTGGACAGCTCGATAACCTCTATTTCCCAAATATTTCAATACCCTATCCATACTTGCTAAAACAAAAAATACGACACTTGCATCACTAAATAACTTTTGGTCTAGACATAAATGTCCAGATTTTTCCTTAAAATCACCTTTTTTGAGGTGTTGTATGTAATTTTCTAATTTATTATAATAATATATACCAGATTCTAAATTTGTAACAGAATTTGCTATGAAGTAAATATCAATTAGGCTTTGTTCATTGGTAATAAAATCAAAAGGTATGCTGATACTAGAAAGATATAAAATATTTTGTAGTTGAGTTAGGGTTATAGGCTTTTTTGAAAATTTTCTTGTTGATCCACGTTGTAAAATTAGGTCCCCGATATTGTACTTGTTAGTAGTATTAATTTTATTATCATAAGAAATTTTTCTTGTTTTGTTTAAATGTATCTCTTCATTATTTTTAATTGAAAGCCAATTTGTTACTTCTATCGGGCTATTGAGATTAGAAGATTTATGAATTTTCCATATATCGGGATAAACCGTTTCTTCATATTTTGAAAGGGGTTTGGTTTCACAATTTATAGGTGAAAGTTGAATAGAATTAGATTGTTTATGGTTATTATAATTGTAATAACTTTCAATTGAAGCTAATGCTATAGCAGCTTCTTTTTGATTCTGTAGCCCTAGTAAATTATTAATGAGCTCATCTTGATAGCCTAGAATAATTTCAGAAGATAAAAGATTATTGTTACATAAAGCCAAAAAGTTAGCTAGAATTACACCTGCATCCCAATACCAGTGTCTATATGAACGTGTTTGATATTTCCATGAATTTCTCCATGCTATTGAAGTAAAAATTAACGTAATTGGAGCTTGAATTATTTTATTGTTATTTCCTGTAGCTGTAAATAGCATTGATCGAAAATCTCCTTTTCTTAAATGAGTTAAAGTAAAATCTGCTGGGCAAAAATGATATACACCTGCATCAAGATTTTCGATCTTTTGACAAATTAAATAAATTTCAATTGGGTATAACGCACCAGTGGCTGAGGCTGCCCTCATATAGTATATAGTATTATTTAATTTCATTTTTCGTGTAATTCCTGCAGAAAAAAAAAGTATTTGGGATAAGATGTTTAGATCTATTTGTTTCTGCTCAGATAGACTTAAATTCATTTGTTTTCTCAAACAGTCAATAGAATTTTCGATAGGATAGGGAAAAGTAGATGGTAAGTTTACTTTTGGTTTATTTAAATATATTTTAAATGGAAACGGTTTATTTTCCCAATCTAGATAATGACTATTAAAATAGATAGTTACAGGAGAATGTTTCGTAATTTCATGAAATTCTTTTGCAATGTTAATATTTTGGTTCAAGAATATGGACTATAATATTACACAAAATTATTTAAAGAGATTCGTTATTTGTCCCCATATCTGATCTAAGAAATTTTTCCCTGTTTCACTGGCACCTTCAGTAGCATTAGTTACTGTACTTTGTGTGTCTTCAGTAGCATTTTCAGGACCTTCAGTAGCATTAGTTACTGTACTTTGTGTGTCTTCAGTAGCATTTTCAGGACCTTCAGTAGCATTAGCTATTGCACTTTGTGTGTCTTCAGTAGCATTAGCTATTGCACTTTGTGTCTCTTCAGTAGCATTAGCTATTGCACTTTGTGTCTCTTCAGTAGCATTAGCTATTGCACTTTGTGTGTCTTCAGTAGCATTTTCAGTACCTTCAGTAGCATTAGCCACTGCACTTTGTGCACCAGACACTGATTCATCTATCTGCTCTCTTGCACCTTCAGTAGCATTTTCAGTACCTTCAGTAGCATTAGCCACTGCACTTTGTGCACCAGACACTGATTCTTCTATCTGCTCTCTTGCACCAGCTATTGCACTTTCTGTAGCATTACTCATATCTGTTGCAAGATTTTCTATTTGTTGAAAAGCTTGAGAGGAAGCATTATTATTTGAGAGTTCTTGTGCATTGTCCGCAGACATTGTAATTGATTTTGAGGCATTACTCACAGATTCTGTTATTTCTGAAAGACCTTTAGTAGTTGCCTTCTCTACAGTTTCTAAAGTATTTTCTATAATTTCATTTTCTGCTGTTTGAGCATATACAAATTGAGGAATTGATATTATAAGCATTCCAAATGTCAAAAATAAAAATCGTAAAAAAACTCCATCGTTTTTCATAGTATTTTAGAATAAATAAATATTATTTATCTCTTTCCTGATTGTTTTTACGATTAAAAAATCTAAAATTTTTTGAAGGGATCGATAATTCATTTAAAAAATGAAGAGTTTTGGTTATTATATCCAAAGTGATTAGATCTTAATATTATTCTAAATTAAGTAATAAAGAATATGACCTAATTAAAAGGATTAATTACATAACGTAAGTAGAATCAAAAAATAACTAAAGCCTATTCTCTCAAATATCTTATATTAATATTGTGTTGAAGCAAAATTAATAATTCAAAAAAAATAATAAAATAATAATTGAATTGGATGCAAATATATGTATTCCTTATTCCTTGTAAAACTACTGAATTCTTTAAAGTACATAAACTATTATGTAAATAATAGTCTTATTGAAAGAAACAAAAGTAAATATCATGCTTTTAAATTTAAAAAATACCTCTTTATAGTGTTATAGTTATTGTAATAAAGAATAATAGTCACAATAATTTAGAGAAGCATATAAAAATTAGGAAAACAAAAATAAATTTCATTCAAAAGAGATTTTTTTATTCATTACATTCTAATCATTAATTTATTCTGAGCAGATATCTTCCTTGTTATTATCAAGTAGATAGGAATAAAACAAGGTTTGTTAATCATTAATGATAATCATTCATGATTAATTCCAGTCTATTCTAAATTTCATATAATAATAGTAAATATTATGTAATAATAAATAAATAATTATCTTTTATTATAATATTTATATATAAAATAATAGTTTTACAAGTACATCTTTATATTCTACTTTAAAGAATAAAGTTTGATAGACATGGCTCAGATGCCCGCATTAATACCAAAAGAAGTTGAAATTCAAAGATTAAAAAAGATCTACATAATGGTAATTATGCTAGGTTCTATTGCTGCATCAGTAGAAGTCGACAACTTTGTTGATGGATCATTGCATCAAACAGCTATACGTGATTCTGCATTTACACCAGCTCATTGGTGGTTATACAGTCACTTCATTGCATTACCATTAGGATGGGGATTTGTTGCAATGTATGACAGAAGAGTCCCAATACTAAGAGGTCCAAATAACTCTATGAATACCGGCTTAAAGATAACCATTATTGGTTACCTAGCCACAATGTTCACAATAGGTATTAACGAGATGTGGCACTTTTGGTTCGTAGAAGAAATCTTCTCAGTTCCTAACCACTGG
>DASUCH010000062.1:0-5802 GCA_035762785.1 Nitrososphaeraceae archaeon
TTACAGAAAATTTTGCTTAAATTGGGTTTAGAAGATGATCTAAAGCGTACATTTTTTAAAAGAAACAAATCACTCCATAAAAATAGTAATAATCGTAGATCTGCATTAAGTGTACTTATACTAGTTGGTAATGATGAAAAGATAGGCAGATTGGCTAATTCTCTTCCTGGTATTACCGTTAAATCTGTTAAATCTCTTAGTCTTCTAGATTTAGTTCCTGGTTCTAAACCAGTGAGATTAACTATTTTTTCTGAAAATGCAATTAAAGAACTTGGCAATTTAAAGTGCTCGTCAAATACAATCTTTGAGAGGCTTCGTCCATGAAGAAAAATTTGTTTACACTCAAATCTGCAAGATCCTCGAAACGAAAAAGAAAAAATTTACAATTACATAAAGAAAAACCATTAATTATTGAACCCTACATTACAGAAAAATCTTTCAATCTGATAGAAAAAGAAAAAAAGTTAACCTTTATTGTAGACGAACAAGCTGACAAAAAATCTATAAAACAGGAATTACACGATCTCTATGAAGCTGAAATAACTGATGTTAATACTGCGAGAACAATCGATGGAAAAAAGGCATTTGCCAAGTTTAAGGACTTAGATTCTGCTCGAGACCTTGCAACTAAGCTTGGATTGGTATAAGAATATGAAAATTAATATTTTTTATTTTCTCGGTAGATTTAAAAATAAGCCACTGGAGGTACAATATCAGATTGGTTAGGGAATTTAAATTTCGAGGTTATAATCAAGAACAATTAAAATCGATATCCATAGAATCACTCTTACCTTTATTAAATGCACGACAACGCAGATCTTTAAACCAGAGAGTTGGAAAATATATGAACGATCAGAAACGAACGTTGCGAGAAGAGATTAAACTAGCACGTGATGGAAAGTTAAAAACTAAGTTAAAAACTCACGTCCGGGACATGATAATCTTGCCTGATATGATAGGTCTATCCATCAGTGTACATAATGGCAAAGAATTTTTCGATGTTACAATCAAATCAGAAATGGTAGGACATTACCTAGGAGAATATGCTATTACAAACAAAAGAGTTCAACATGGCTCACCTGGAGTCGGTTCTTCACGATCTAGTTTGTATGTTCCTTTAAAGTGATTAAGTTATGCCAAACTATTCTTATGCATATCAAAATTTTGATAAAAGTAGGCAAGTAAGGTCTGCTCTTCGAGAAAAGGATATTTCGCATAAACATGCACGTGAGATTGCATTAGCAATTACGGATCTATCGATAGAAAAAGCTCGAGATTATCTAGAATCAGTATTAAGAAAAAAAATAGCGGTACCATTTCGACGTTATAATAACGAGGTTGCCCACAGATCCAATATTAGAGATGGATTTAGCGCCGGTCGATTTCCATCAAAAGCAACCCATGAATTTTTGAAACTTTTAGATAATTTAGAAAGCAACGCCGAGTACAAAGGTATGGACCTAGATAGGTTAAAAATTATCAATATTGTTGTTCATAAGGGGACTCGGTTAAAAAGATTTACCCCACGTGCTATGGGGAGAGCAAGTCCAAAATTTGACACACTTGTACATGTTGAAATGGTCGCACAAGAAGGCGTAATAACGGAATGAATGCAGCAAAAAACGTAATGTCTAGTAATTATAAAAATATGGAGCTAGATGAATATCTAAAAGAAACTCTTCGAGAGACAGGTTATGGAGGAGTTGACATTCAAAAAACTCCCATTGGGACAAGGATAACATTATACGTAACCCGTCCTGGATTAGTAATAGGACGGAAAGGATCAGGAATAAAAGATCTAACCTCTAAGTTAGAGCAAAGATTTGGCCTAAATAATCCACAAATTTCAGTGATGGAAATAGAAGTTCCCGAGTTAAACCCCCAAATTATGGCCAATAGAATAGCTCAGCTTGTGGAGAGAGGGACTGCATTTAGAAGAGCCTCTATGTGGACAATCAATACAGTTATGGGAGCAGGAGCAATGGGTGTAGAAATAACTATTGCTGGAAAGTTACGAAGTGAAAGGGCTCATTTTGAAAAACATTCATCTGGTGTGATACCTAAGAGTGGAAACGCAGCCGCTAAAATAGTCAAATTAGGTATTACTGATGTCCTCACAAAAATGGGATTGATGGGTATCCAGCTGCGAATTGCTTTAAAAAATGAGGTGCCACCTGACTTCGAACTTATTGAATCAAAACAAGAAACTACTCCTAATAATACTTCCCAATCAGTTCAAGATCCTGAAAGAGAAGAAAAGAACATTACATTACAAGAGATTAGTCCCAAAAAACAAAGTTTGGAAATAAATAACCAAAATGAAAAAAGACAACAACAAAAACCAATTCCGAAATCTAAAGATATAAAAGATAATTCCATGAATCAAAATAAAGTTAAGGAAAAAGGGAGCGTGTTACTGAATACGAAATGAGTAGAATAAAATTATCCACCCTCAGAGAAATGAATGATCATGATCTAGAAGACAAATTATTAGAACTGAAAGCTGATCTTGCCAAGTTAAGGTCTGAAGGAGCAAAAGGAACCTTAAAAAAAGAGAGTGCCAGTATTCGATGGGCTCGAAGAGATATTGCAAGAATTTTAACACTAATAAACGAAAGAAAAATTCATCAAAGAGTTAAGTGAGATATGAGATCAATAGAAAACATTCTCTTTCACGAGTGGATCGGATTAAAAATCAAGATTTCCGAATGTTCCCAGACTGGGATGACAAATTTATCGGGTAAAATCATTTTTGAGACTAAAAATATGCTTGTTTTAAGAACTTTAAATGGTATAAAAAAAATCCCAAAGAAAATTATTCTAAAATGTATTTTATATCTACCTTCAACCGTTTGCTTTATAAGTGGTAACCAATTGATAGGAAGACCAGAAGATAGAGTATTAAAGATAAAGAGATGATAATATAATATGGCAAGAAATATTGGTGTTATGGTTTCACTTCCAAAAAAAACCTGTGAAGATCAACATTGTCCTTTTCATGGAAGTTTACCAGTAAGAGGCAGATTATACTCTGGTGTTGTAGAAAGTAGTAAATCTGCGAAGATGATTGTCGTCTCGAGAGATTATAATAGATTAGTAAAAAAATACAAAAGATATGAGCGAAGCAAATCTAAAGTGCATGCTTTTCTTCCGGATTGTATTGATGTAGCGGAAGGACAAAAAGTGAAAATAGCTGAATGCCGTCCTCTTTCTAAAACTGTATCTTTTGTAGTAGTGGAAGGAGATATTAAAGATGGCATCTAAGTCAAGAGCAGTCTCAGCCAAAGGTGCTTCCGAATTTCGCCCATATATTACAAGGGCTTTACCAGTTACCTCAGAGCTCGTTTGTGCTGATAATACAGGTGCCAAAGTTCTTAGGATTGTTCAGGTAACAAAATATAAAGGTCGTCATTCACGAATGCCTTCCGGGGCTGTAGGAGACCTTGTGAGTGTCACTGTAAAGAAAGGCCCAGCACAGTTAAGGAAACAAATTTTTGGAGCTGTTATCATAAGACAAAAATATCCCATTAGAAGACTGAGTGGTATAAGACTTACATTTGAAGACAATGCAGCTGTTTTAGTAACTCCTGAGGGTGAAATTAAAGGAACGGATATAAAAGGACCTGTTGCTGCTGAAGCAGCTGAAAAATGGCCTAGAATAGCAAATCTGGCGTCATCAATTGTTTGAATTATAGTGATTTCTATGATAAATAAAAATATTGTTTTAAATGTAAAGAAACACAATCTTGACAAACACATTCGTTCACCACTTTCAGAAAATTTACGTAATGAATATAATAAAAAAAATGCACGAGTCGTTAAAGGAGATACTGTAAAGGTATTAAGAGGAGAATACAAGAATGTTGAAGGTAAGGTAGAGAAAGTCAAGACTGGAAGATCATCTCTTTTTATTGAAGGGATCCAAAGAGAAGCTTCAAAAGGAGGTAAAGTGAAGGTTCAAATACATTCTTCTAACGTAATTATTACATCCCTTAACTTGCATGACAAGAATCGATCTAATGTGATTAGAAATATTAAATCATCAAAGGTTGACGAAAAGAAAGGGGTAAATATTAGTTCCAATTTAAGAAAACCTCGAACAAGAAGAAAGCTGAATGTTAAAAAGGTTCTTAAATCAAAACAGAGTAGAATCACAAGTTCAAAAAATAGTCAAGATAATAAGGGGGAAGATGATCATGATGGTGTTAGAAAATAAAATGATATCAATTTATTATATAGGGAGAAAATAAATAATGGCAAATAAAGGGGGGCGAACCACTGCTAAACGACAATTAGCTCCAGTGTTTTGGGATATAAATAGAAAAAAGGGACGTTTTATTCTAAGAACCCATCCAGGTACACATTCAAAAAAATATGCCTATTCTCTAGGTGTTTTTTTACGAGATATATTAAAGGTTGCCACAACTATGCATGAAGCAAAAAAAATTGTTGATGCAGGTAAAGTCAAAGTAGATAATGTCATTAGATATAATGTTAATTTTGCGATAGGTTTAATGGATACAATTGAATTAGTTCCATCTCAAAAAATTTATCGTTTAGTACCACAGAATTCAATATTGTTATACCCAATAGAAATTAATGATAATGAAAAGTTACTTAAACTTGTAAAGATTAAAACTAAAAATATTATTAAAGGAAATAAAATTCAATATGGTTTTCATGATGGTAAAACTGTTATTTCTGAAAGTCTATATTCAGTAGGTGATACATGTCTTGTGAAAGTACCAGAATTAGAGATTGTTGATTCGCTAAAATTACAATTAGATTCTCTTGCAATATTGACACGAGGTGATAATGCTGGTAGCATGGGAAAAATTGAAGAAATAAAAGAGGGGACATTTTCTCTTCCTAAACGTGCAATTATGAGGGTAGATTCTAGATTATTGGAAATTCCTATTGATATGATTATGGTTGTTGGTGAACCTAATGACAATAATCCAAAGATAAAAGTGAATGAATGATGTCTGAAAATAAAATCAATTCAAGTGAAGTAATGAAAAAGATAGATATTGAAAAAATTGTTATAAATATAGGGGTTGGAAAATCAGGAGATCCTTTCGAAAGAGCTAAGATGGCCTTGACAGAATTGACCGGTCAAAAACCCAGTCCTAGAGGAGCCAAAAAGTCCGTAAGGGATTTTGGTATTCACAAAGGTGAACCAATTGGTGCTATGGTGACTTTAAGAAGCCAAAACGCACTAGACTTTTTGAAGAGAATTTTTCTAGCAAAATCGAATTCTTTCAAACGATCTTCAATCGATAATAATGGCAACCTTTCTATCGGAATTAAAGAACATATAGACATCCCAGGAATAAAATACAATCCAGATATTGGAATCTTCGGAATGGATGTATGTATTTCTTTGAAAAGACCTGGTTATAGAATTTCCAGGAAAAGACATCCTGATAAAATCGGTAAGAAACACAGAATAACAAAAGAAGAATCAATAAATTTCTTTCAGCAGAATTTTGGAGTTGAAGTGATATAATGCCCAAACCTCGTGAGTACTCAGAAACGGGTAGAAAAAAGGTTCCCAATGGTAAAGGAACAAGATGGTGTAAAAGATGTGGAGCATTTAATGGATTAATTCAAAAATATGATATAATGCTCTGTAGACAATGTTTTAGGGATGTAGCACTTAATATAGGATTCAAGAAATATGAATAAAATATATATTGATATTGAAAAAATAAGAAAAGAGATAAGAAAGACATGGTAAGGTTGGAAAAAATTATAAAGTATTGGAGAAAATTTTTTTAATGCCATCATTAAATATTGTTT
>DASUCH010000063.1:0-5104 GCA_035762785.1 Nitrososphaeraceae archaeon
GTGCTTTAACCATAGGTGTAGCTGCTAGTCCTTTGATAATGCCAAATGGACCTGTAGGATGGTTACATGGAAATCCAGAACAACTAGCTATACAGGCATTTGGAGTTGCCGTCGCTGCAGCCTTTGCATTTGGTGTATCAGTAGCAATTTTCAAGATCATAGATAAGACTATTGGCCTAAAAATATCAGACGAGGAAGAAGAAGCAGGCTTGGATATAACTCAGCATGCAGAAAAAGCATTCAATGACTAGATCCAAATTTTTTTTCTTTTTTTAATTAAAAATAAATGAGTTAATCTATATTTTACATGATTTTAGTTAATAGTTAATCAAGTGTTCTTAAATATATAAAGAACTAGTTTTTAATTCACATATGATTTATATAATATATGTTCATGGATAAAATAGATATAAATGCCAATAGATCCAGACTTTCCAAAAAATCATCAAGTAATTGGTAAAATCCAACTTTCTGATGGCGAACATTTTCATTATATGTGGGGACCAGGTAAAAAAGGTGAAGCAGTTGAAAATGAAGAAGTAAAAGCAGCCTATGCCGCAAGAGGCGAAGAACAAGTTCCATTAGGTGTAAGTGGCACCATGGTAGCAGTTGATTGGGATTCTTGTGTAGCTGACGGTGCATGTATTGAAGCCTGTCCAGTTCAAGTATTTCAATGGTATAGAACAGAAAAGGATGTTCCTGCTAAAGATGCCCCTAACGAAACATTTGAAGGAACTGGCTCTGCAGTAAAGGAAGAGAGAAAAGATTATACAGATAAAGCAGATCCTATCAGAGAACATGATTGTATATGGTGTATGGCGTGCGTTTCAGTTTGTCCACCACAAGCAATCAAAGTAGATCAAGCTGCATTAGAATTTCATGAAAAAGCAGCAGGAACATATAATGAGTCAATTTCGACAGGAGGCGCTCCACCACCACATGCTCACTAAATCTTTTTTTTTATTTATATAATGAAATGCTCTATGTCATTTAGGTCCTTTAGGTAAATATATCGGATTATTATTCAGATTATTATTAATTAGTTGTTAATAACTCTATTTTGTATAAAGTATTATCTTAGACTAAAATAATGGTTGTAGTAACTGATTCCTTTATGGGAATATTTACTCCAATAGATATACCTTCTAGAATAATACAATTTATTGAAAAAAAAATTGAATTTCCATTTATCAATGAAGATGAGATAGTTGGGATATTTTATTTATTTGGAAAAGAAAATAAAGTAACTAGTGATTTAGAAATACTATCTGTTAGAAATATAGCAAAAAGAACTATGGAACAACAAGCTAGAAACATTAAGATCTTTAATGAATTTAAAGAAAATAAACTTGATTCTAAGTTTATAAGAGAAGAATATAACAAAAGAATATTACAAATAAGCATAGAAGAACAAATATCCCTATCTTCCTCTGCCCATCTGAGGTATAGAATAGCAGGAGATCCAACAATTCAATCCAACTGTTTTGAACAGCATATCGCATATTATAAACAAAATTATTTTTATGAACTATTTAAACAACCCTTTAAAAAAATAGAAGTTCCACCTCATCTAATCAATAAACTGGAGAAGAGAATGCTTATGTTATGTTATAATGTGTCTGATTCCTCAAAACTACCTTATACCAATACTGTTCATCCATTTTTTCAATGGTTAAATGATCGATAAATAAAATTTATTTCTTATAGAGAACTTTTTTCTTTTATATCTATGATTCACTTAAACAAAAAAATTTTTTGGATTTAACAATTAAATTACATCTTGATAATTAATAAAAAGAGATTTTTCTACAATGTTCTGATGCTAGTTATATAACTATTTTATTTAAAAGCAATAAAATTCATCTAATTATATGTACATATTGTATTAATCATTTATTATACTTATTCTTATTCTTATTATTTCAATCATTTTAAATTCTCTTTTTATATAGTTACCACAACGTACATTAATAAGAAAAATGTAAATTAATTATGGAACAATATCAAACTAAAGTAGATTACGAATTATTACTTGATAGACTCCATAATAAATTAGGAACAACAGCTAAAAAAGAAGTCTCTAGATTGGAATTACCTGTTCCACAAATAATTTGGGTTGGTCAGAGAACAATATTTAGAAACTTTATGGATTTTCCGAAAGCGTTACGTCGCGATCCAGAAAAATTATTACTATATCTTAATAAGGAGCTTGCTTCGGCTGGTTATATTAACGGTGATAGAGTTATTTTTTTAGGACGTAAAGTACGATCATCATTTGGTGCGTTAATTGATAGATATGTAAAAGATTACGTCATATGTCCCGTTTGTGGTAGCCCTGATACAAGGACTGAAAAAAATAAAAAATTAGGCTTCTTATTGTGTGAGGCCTGTGGAGCTAAATCTTCTATAAAAGGCAATTACGCATAATTAATCATTATAATACCTCAATCTCATAATACGAAAAAACAATAGATCATGTTTCAATAGTAAGTTGTTGCATGTCAGACTTTGACTGACCGTAATGGTGTACTCTATTTTCGTATAAATATGATTTTATCAGAAAAAATAATTTTCATTTTTATTTGTCTAAATATATTTAGGCGTAGCTTTATTCTATATGTTGTTTTATTCTATTTTCGATTTGTCCTTTTGGTAATGCGCCAATCATTAGATCAATAACTTGTCCTTTTTTCAAGATCATGAGAGTTGGAATACTTTGAATACCAAATCTTTGTGATATGTGAGGATTTTCATCGACATTGACCTTACCAAATATTATTTTTCCAGCATATTGCTCTGCTAGTTGTTCTATGATAGGCGATACCATTTTACATGGCCCACACCATGCAGCCCAAAAATCTACGACTAACAAAGAATACTTTGATTTCTCTATATCAAAAGTTGAATCGGTGAGATTAATAGGCTTATTAATTTTTTTTATTTCATTCATCGATCTCAATTTTTCTTCTAAAATCTCTTTTTTTCTTTTCATAATAGCAGAAATTTCCTCATCTTCTGTAACTGGCATAATTTTTTTTTTATATACTATATTTAATTTGTATGATGCTATATTTCATTTTCGGTTTCAAAATTTTTTTATTATTTCCAACGATATCTAATTATCCGGCACTGTTCTTTTGAATATAATTAATATGATCGATAATGATAATTCTGTCGAAAAAGATGAAGAACAAACCAACGATAATAATGATTCCTTAAAAGAAGAATTGGAAAAAACAAAAATTGAATTAGAAGAAACAAAAAAGAAAGCAGAAATGAATCTTAACAAATTAAAGTATATGATGGCTGATTTTGACAATTATAGAAAACAGATAGAAAAACAAATGGTTTCTACTATAGAATCAAATAAATCTAATCTACTTTCTCTATTTTTAACTGTTTATGATGATTATCAGAGAGCATTGGATATAATAAAAAAGAATAAAGACCTTGATGAGGTTTTTCTTAATGGATTAGAAGGTATTTTAAAAAATTTAGATAATATTTTGCAATCCGAAGGTGTAACTCCAATTGAAACAATAGGAAAGATTTTAGATCCAAGCAAACATGATGTTATTAGCTTTTCATACAATAATGATCTTCCAGAAAATACTATTACAAACGAAATACGGATCGGTTATATGCTTAATGACAAAGTTCTGAGGCCCAGTCTTGTTGAAATATCCAAAAAAAATAGTATGAACAATAATATAGATGAATGAAACTAAACTATAGGTGAATATTAAATATGGGAAAAATTATTGGTATCGATTTAGGGACTAGTAACTCTGCAGCAGCAGCAATGATAGGTGGTAAACCTACAATAATACAGGCAGCTGAGGGTGCTTCAGTTGGTGGAAAAGCCTTTCCATCTGTAGTAGCCTTTACAAATACTGGTGAGTTGTTAGTTGGAGAACCAGCTAGAAGACAAATGATATCCAATCCTGAAGGAACTGTTCTTGCTGCTAAACGTAAGATGGGTACAGATTTTAAATTTAATGTAAGAGGAAAGAGTTATACTCCTCAGCAAATTTCTTCGTTTATTTTACAAAAGATAAAAAAAGATGCTGAAGCATTTTTGGGAGATACAGTGGATAGAGCTGTTATTACTGTACCAGCATATTTCAATGATAATCAGAGGCAAGCAACAAAGGATGCAGGTGATATCGCAGGATTACAGGTAGTAAGAATTATCAATGAGCCTACAGCTGCTTCACTTGCTTACGGATTAGATAAAATTCAAAAAGATTTGAAAATTATGGTCTTTGATTTTGGGGGAGGGACATTAGATGTAACTATAATGGAAATGGGTGGAGGAGTGTTTCAAGTTAAAAGTACATCAGGAGATACCCAACTTGGAGGAACAGATATGGATAATGCTATTATTGAATATATTTTACAAGAATTTAAACAACAAACAGGATTAGATGTAAGAAACGATAAAGCTGCTATGATGAGAATAAGAGAAGCAGCAGAAAAATCAAAAATAGAATTATCTAATCTCGTCTCAACTGAAATAAATCTTCCGTTTTTAGCTTATGATCCTTCTACTGGACCAAAAAATCTCATAATTAATCTAACACGTTCAAAACTGGAAGAACTCTTGAGGCCAATTGTTGAAAAATGTAAGAACCCTATGCTACAAGCAATTCAAGATGCCAAACTTACTCCTGCAGAAATTGATAAAATTATTATGGTTGGAGGACCAACTAGAATGCCTTTAGTTAGACAATTTGTTGCTACAATAATGGGCAAAGATCCTGAAAGAGGAGTTGATCCAATGGAAGCAGTCGCTCTTGGTGCTGCAATACAAGGAGCTATTATTGCAGGAGATGTTTCATCAGATATTTTACTTGTAGATGTTACTCCATTAACTTTAGGGCTTGAAGTTTTAGGAGGCCTTAAAGAGGCATTAATAGAAAGAAACACAACTATTCCTACCAAAAAAAGTAAGGTTTTTACCACTGCGGCAGACTATCAATCTGCAGTTACCATTCATGTAGTACAGGGAGAAAGACCTATGGCTGCAGATTGTGTTTCATTAGGAACTTTTAACCTTACCGGGATTCCACCTGCTCCTAGAGGAGTTCCTCAAATCGAAGTA
>DASUCH010000064.1:0-12215 GCA_035762785.1 Nitrososphaeraceae archaeon
GAACCCCCAAGTGTACCTTATGGGTTCGAATCCCACTCCAGGCGCTATTATTTTGATATCATTCCGAAGTACCATAATTTTCCTTTAATTAATCCAGATTGAGCCAGCCAATATATGTACAAATTCAGAAATTTACTGAACTAAGCAGACTTTTTGTAAATAGACGCAAATGAAGAATTATACGGAGCTTTCGAGTATCTAGAACACAGAAATTTTATCATTTTTTTATTATCTTTATAGATTACAACACGATAGTCCACGTCAAATTTAACTAAATAACATTCTATTTCATCGAAATATGTAGATATAAATACACAAAAAAAACAACATTTTAAACTAGATCATATAGACCTTTGCAATATTTTGCAAAATTTTTACTAAAAAGATAGTTTATTCTATCAAAGAATTGTTTGTATCTATCCTGATGTTCTACTATCTATTGCAAGATTAGAAAATTTAAAAATTTGATATAATTATTGATAACGCCAAAGAAAAAGCTAGAAATTGTTTTAAGAGAATAGAATCTATGGTAAAGGAGGATTCAATGCCCTTGAATTATATCAAATTTTATAAACTCCCGAATATAGTTGCAGAGTTCGAGTCGAAACCATCCCGATAACTCTTGAAGTTCTTAAGGATTCTATGATTATTTTAGTGTTATAATAGAATAATCTCAAGAAATATAACCAAATATCAAAATTTGAATATTATTAAAAGGCTTACGTTGTGATGAAATTACAATTTATTGCAATAGAAACAAATTACTTTTATGTCATATATGATAAACAATAATAGAATGTCTGATTCAGCTAATGAGAATCAAGTAAATAAAGAATACAAAAAGATTAAGGAAGAAGAAGAAAAGAAAAAGAAATTATTGACAGAACTTAAACAACCAGAAAATCCTCTCCCAGTAGCAGAAGGTCATGAAACTGAAGTAATAGATAAAGAAGAATAGATGAAGTTAAATTACAATAAGCTTAAGAATAACCATTTCTGGATCTAGCAGTAGCTAACGTTGGTTCCTATAACGTTTCTATACTCTCAGGTAATGATACAGGCTCGTTTGGTACACCAGCAACTAATTTTGCAGTAGGACTTCGCCCCAGCTTTGTTGCAGTAGGAGACTTTAATTAGACAAACTAACCTTCTTTATTTTTTCAAAGTATAATAAATTTTTATCAATATGTTCTAAATATTGTAATCATATTATCAATTCAAAATAAAACTGAGATAAATATTTGTAAGTTAGGTTGATGTAACCTCACACTTAGATGATTAAGTATAAATGTACCAAATAATCAACACATACCTCATATTATTAATCACATTAAATCAAAAGTTTTACAATAGAAAAAAACTTTATATCAATTAAATTATACTTTTAATTACTTAGTTGTTTTCAATTTCTTGGTCTTGCTGATGCCGGTCCTTATCAGGAGAGTAACGGTGATGCTTTAATTGGTTCGGATGGCTTTTCAGTAGGTGAACCCCTTACACCTCTTTGCATTGTTATACATTAAATAGCAAAGTACTTCATTGCATAATATTAAAAAAATGTTTATAACATAATATCATGTATTATCATAATAATGGATTATGAAAATGTAGGAAAAACTATCATGAACATGGATCCTGCTGTACGTTTCGTAACAATATTTGATACTAATGACCAAAAGCCTATATATTCAGAACATAAACCAGGTGTAACAAATTTATTATCAAAGGAAGAAAGTCAAGAATCCCTTCAATTAGCCCTTACTGCATGGAAAACACGTAGTAAACTTGAACCAAAAATTGGAAAAGGAAAATATGTTCTTGCAGAATATGAAAAGATAAAGCGGATTACTATGCCTTTAGATGCAAATCATTTGCTTTACATAACCACTGAAGTTGGATGTGACGCTCATAACCTTATAGATAAAGTTAGGAAATTGTAAATTCTAAAGGATAAGATACCATTTCTATTCATTTTATTTTTTTTCATTAAAAATTTTTAATACTATTCAATTAAGTATTAATTTAACAATGATTTTATCTTGACCTACAATTACTTTGCTAATCTCATCGTGTACATTAGAAAGAAGGTGGTAGTATTGTTCGGCTTTCCGGTGTAGCTCTTCGATTTCTTCATTCAACATCAGTCATCAGAGTTAAAAAATTTCTGATCATTATTCTACTTTAATTTCTTTTCCTTTAGGCTTTGTCTCTTTCTTTTTATTAAATACGAGTTCCAGAATTCCGTTATTGTATTTAGATTTGACAGTTTCAATATCTGCTTCTGGTGGTAAATCTATTACTTTATGATATTTTCTTTGTGGATTATCACTTATTATTTCTACTGAATTTTCATAAGCATTTATCTTTATATTTTCTTTTTTGATACCTGGCATTTCTGCTACAATTTTTACTTCTTTATCTGTAGTTGATATATCAACTAAAGGTTCTCTTTCTGAAGATATTGATGGTTGTTGGGAGAATCCTCCACTGCCAGCAAAAGGAGATTTTACGTTACCAAATTCTCTTATGTTTGGTTTTCCATCAGGTCCTATTGTCATGGAATATCCATATACTATTGGACCTACTTCTCTAACTTTTCCACCTTCAGGTGTTTCGTATTCTTTAACTAAATCTTTTGGTACTCTGTTTTCAATATTTTTAAATGGTTCAGAAAATGTTCTTTCTATTTCATTTCTCATTTCATCAAACTCTCTAAACAAATCGTTAAAGTTCCAGCTGCCAAAAGGACTTCGACCACTAAAATATCTTTTATACCAATCATTTGGATTTATATCTCTATTACTCATTGTAATATTAACCTATATATTGTAATATACATTACAATATATAAACTTTATTACATAATTGAGTTCGGTTGAATATTCTGTTAAAATCCTTCGAAAGTCAGTGATAATAGAAAAATATTTGTTATTAGAGCCGATGGTAGTTACATTGATCATAATAATAAAAAATAGAAAAAAATGTCTGAAAAATATTTCACAATATTAATTTATTCAGATTAACATAAATTGTCTATAAAATATTATGAATGTAGGGAAGGAAACTAAATGTCCTATTTGTAAAAAGAAATTCATTGAACATTCGGAGTTACAGGACAAAATTTGCAAAATGATCACAATAAAGCAATTTGCAAATATTTCTCCAGGTTTTGATGTTCAACATAGACCTTTCTTTGACGATTGAATATCTATAGTTCCTCAAATTTAGTTTGTAACTGTTTTAATTGTAAACCCTGAATGCAAATAATGAGTACAAATCCCATCCCTTCATGCTAATTTTGTAACAATAATTTTAAGAATGCTTAGCACAATCCAAAAAATTTCATTTAATCTTTTTTGTATATTCTAAAAACATAAACCCGCGAATGTAGGTGGAGGGTTTGAGTCCCACTCCAGGCGCTATTATTTTGATATCATTCCGAAGTACCATAATTTTCCTTTAATTAATCCAGATTGAGCCAGCCAATATTTGCGCAATTCAGAAATTTATTGAACTAAGCAGACTTTTTGTAAATAGACGCAAATGAAGAATTATACGGAGCTTTCGAGTATCTAGAACCCAGAAATTTTATCATTTTTTTATTATCTTTATAGATTACAACACGATAGTCCACGTCAAATTTAACTAAATAACATTCTATTTCATCGAAATATGTAGAGATAAATACACAAAAAAAACAACATTTTAAACTAGATTATATAGACCTTTGCAATATTTTGCAAAATTTTTACTAAAAAGATAGTTTATTCTATCAAAGAATTCATTGTTTGTATCTATCATTATAACTGCTTATTTCTTTATCTTTCTCTCAGTTCGTCTTAAATTTTTTCTCCTAAAAATACGAGATCTGGCTCGCCATTATGAACTGTAGATACTATATCAATTGCACTAGTTGTCCCATTTGCCCTAGGAGATTCTATACGAACTTATTGGTGTAGAACTCTCCGTATAATTTTAATCTGGCTAGGTTTTGCCCTATAATGTTCTTTAGCAAGAGCTGTTTTTAGTTGGAATCGGGCCGCGTAGGATCCTTGATTATTGCTCATTTTAAATTGTCTAATATGTAACTCCTAAGGAAAAATATAAAAATATAGAATGTCTTCCTCACAAACGTTAGTCTATCTCTAACTTTAGCACTGAATATTCCATTATAAAATCAGAATTTAGGTTGCAAGGAAAAGAACCTACGAATCTTCGGATTCGTATCCTGATAATCTATACTACCATGTTTGTAAGAAAAGTATTTGAATAAGATAATTTATAATGTTATGAAATTCTAATTGAGTCAATCTGCAAAGGAGTGGCCTAATGCCCAAAATGCTCTTGCATATCTTAATGTCTCTGATAGTCTTCCGCATCGTTCAGAAGGTGAGGCAGTTTTAATTGAACATATTCCTAAAGATACGAACAGAATATTAGATCTAGGTACAGGAGATGGAAGGCTAATTAGATTAATAAAGAAAATTAGACCAGATATAGAAGCAGTAGCCTTAGATATATCTCCAACTATGCTTAAAGCTGCACGAGATTACTTTGCTAATGATTCAAAGGTTAAGGTTATAGAACATGATCTTAGTTTACCACTGCCAGATTTAGATTATTTTGATGCTGTCATATCTAGCTTTGCTATTCATCACTTAAAACATGAACGAAAAAAGTCACTTTATGAAGAAATTTATGACATACTTAATCCAACTGGAGTCTTCTGTAACCTTGAACACGTAGCATCACCATCACTTGAACTTCATATTCGTTTTCTTAATGCCATAGGTTATACACCTAAAAAAGAGGATCGAGCTAATAAGTTACTGCGTATGGAAACACAATTAGAATGGCTTAGAGAAATAGGATTTGTAGATTTAGATTGTTATTGGAAATGGCTTGAAATGGCTCTTTTAATAGGATATAAGGCATAAGTTATAGTACAAAACTATTAACTTAGTAAATTATATATTTTATAGAAAGCTTGTCTTTCTAACTAGGAAGATTTAGAAATCAAAAACTGTTCACATTTCTTAATATCAAATAATATAAACTCCGAACCACCGTTTCGAGGTTCAAGTTCCTCTCCCACTGCTGACTCGTAGAGTTTACTTACTCATTACACATTAAATTTGTAATAATAATTCTTGGATTAATCAAATTAGTTCTAACAATTGTATTCTTTATTTAACTCAATAGAAACTTTAAAAAGATATAACATAATTATAACCAATCTATGAGATTTCTAGTTAGAGCCCAAATACCAACAGAAATGGGTAATAAGATAGTGAAAAATCCAACATTTCTACAAGAACTTGAGAACTATATACATAAAGTGAAAGCAGAAGCATCATATTTCTTTGAAGCAGGTGGGGATAGAACTTTTGCCTTTATCATTAACATTGAAAGTGCTGAAATGATACCATCTATAGCAGAACCATTATTTCAGGATATAGGTGCCAAAGTTGAATTTCATCCTGTAATGGTATTTGAAGATCTAAAAAAAGCAATTGAACATATGAATTAAAGTTTTTTGTTATAGATGTAAGTACGAAAGCACACTTTTGTGACACAAATTTATGCGAATCAAGAAATTAGGTATGGGATAATAATTTTCTCAAAATTAACAGTATCACTATTTTTTTGTTGTGTTTCATTAACACCATGCGATTCCACTATGTTAAATGAGAATAAAGTTAGGAAAATAAAAGTGAATGAAACTAACAAAAAGTTAATACTAATTTAGAAATCATTTAGTACTTAATATAATCAAGGCGCACCCGGTGACGGGATAGTCTATTTAGGTCTATTTAGCACCATTTCATATTTTAGAGAATAGTATACCAGATGATGTAAAAATAAAATTCAATCAACTTAAAGAAGATATAATTAATGGAAAGAAAAGATCGTTTTAACAGAAAGATATGATCATATTGTAGATGGACCTAATAAGAATTAAATTTATAACAAAGAATTTTATATATTTCACTACAATATTCTTAGTAGGTAGATGGAAAAGAAGAAGAAATGATATATGATAGAGATTTCTTCTTTAAAAAGAGAAACGAAATAGGAATTATCTCTGTGGTTGTAATAATAATTTCTTCATTTAGTTTATTTTTTTATCAACAGAATATAACAGAACAAAATGTTAAAAATAGTATATTTGCTCAATATAAAGATCGTCAAATAGAATCTACTCAAGCAGTATCTGAACATATTAGCTCAGATCTTAAATTACTTAAATCGATACTTCAAGGAATTGCAGATTCCAGTCTTTTACAGCAAGGTCTTCTTTATGGCGATAGGATTGATAAGATGATGCAAGAAAAATTTTCTGAAGTTAATAATGTGACAAAAGTAGATACCATATTCATTGCAGATAAAGATGATATTGTTAGTTATGAAATCGTTTCAGAAGGTACAAGACGTTTTATAAATATAGACCTTTCATTTAGAGAGTATATACAGGAAACAAAAAATACCCAAAGATCAACTTTTTCAGATGGATTTAAGGGAATTGATACTATAGAAAGAATTGCATTAGCTGTTCCAATCGTAAATAGTAGTAGTGGAGAACTTATGGGAATAGTTGGTGTAAAAATACCTACCGAATCTTTTTTTTCACTTTATGGAAATACACAAGATGTTAATTCTCAATTCTTAGTTGTCTCTGATAAGAAAGGAACTTTACTTGCTGTTGGTGCAGATAAAAGTTTGGTGGGAAAGAATTTTTTTGGTGAATTTGTACAAAACTTTACTAATCATAATCCCATTTTGATGAATCTTACACAAAATCTATTACAAGGTATTCCAGGATATGCAATTTATGATTATGGAAGAGGTGAACGATTAACTACTAATGCTCCTGTCTATATTGAAGGTAAGCCTTTATATTTTATTCAGTTAGTTACTCCTACCAATACAATTTATTCAGAAATTAATAATGTGTTATTTGAAGAGAAGTTAGCAATGTTCTCATTAATTGGTGGTATCATTGCTGCAATAACTGCTCTGATAATAGTCCTAATAAAATGGAATAGCATCCTTAATAATGAAGTAAAGAAAAGAACAAAAGAACTACAAGAATCAAATAAAGAAATTGCATTAGCAAATGAAGAACTAAAAGTTCATGATAAAATGCAAAAAGAATTTATCAATGTAGCAGCTCATGAACTTAGAACTCCTATTATGCCTATTATAGGTCTTAGTGAATTACTTTACAATAAATTTATAAATAAAAATGAAAATAATTTAAAACCAGAAACACTCAAAGAATATCTTCAAACCATAGTAAGAAATGCTTACAGATTACAAAAACTTGTTGAGGATATACTAGATGTTACAAAGATTGAAAGTCGAGTCTTTAAATTAAATACAGAATTATTTGAATTAAATGAAGTTATATCAAATGTTGTAACAGACTTTGAGAATACTATAAAGAATAAGAATAGTAAAGTCAATATAGTATACGAACCTAATAGAAATAAAATATTTGTTAATGCAGATAAAACAAGATTAACACAAGTCATCTCAAATATACTTGATAATTCTCTTAAATTTACTCAAGAAGGTTTTATAATAATTACAACTAGAATAACAAACAAAGAAAAAGATGATACGGATAATAAAGTAATTGTGATAATAAAAGATACTGGTATAGGTATTGATAATGAGATTTTCCCAAAACTATTTACAAAATTTGTTACAAAATCAAATCAAGGCACCGGTCTTGGTCTCTTCATAGTAAAGAAGATAATAGAAGCTCATGGTGGCAAAATATGGGCAGAAAATAATTCTAATGGTATAGGATCGACTTTTTATTTTACACTTCCAATAGTCAAAACTAGTGAAATAGTAATAGATAGCGGATAATTTGTTATAACAATGACTAAAAGAATTTTATTAATAGATGATGAACCAGATATTACTTTTACTGTAAAGGATATTTTAGAAGGTAATGGATTTCAAGTAGATTCATTTAATGACCCTATTTTAGCATTGAATTATTACAAAGTCAATTTTTATGATTTAGTAATCCTAGATATAAAAATGCCAAAAATAGATGGATTTGGATTATATACTAAAATAAGAGAAAAAGATCCCACAGTAAAAATTTGTTTTTTACTGCAACTGCAATGTTCACTGAAGAAATTAAAAAAGCATTATTGGCATTGGGTAAAACAATCGATGGAGACTATTTTATTCAAAAGCCAATCAGAATTGAAGTTCTAATTAAGAAGATAACTTTGATAATGAATAAAAATAAAGAATAATATATTTAATCAAATACAACACCATCTTCAATATTAATTTCCTTTACTTTTCGAATTTCAATTATTGGTTCGGGATGCATATATTTTTAATTTCATTATTTTTAACCTTTATAAATAAATAAAAGATACAAATAGATTTTTTTGTAGTTACAATAGCATGAACCTGCGGGTTCTAGTTCTAGTTCCACTCCTAAATATTGAAACTATTTAAAATAGTCATAACTTGCGGTAACCTGATTCTATATGGTTCATTAAATAAATTTATTTTACCATCATTTGCAGTATAATGTATGCTTTATTGATTACAATACCCAATTGACTACGCTAAATAATATTCTCCTAACGAAAAAAGAATATAATACATAGAATTGTTTAAAAATCACCAAAGTAATTGTAGTTAAGGGGGGTTATATTGTTATAACATTTGAACAACAACAATAACAAATACATATTATTAGTGGATGATGATGAAGATACTGTATACACTTTTGACATATATTTGAAATCAATAGGATATTCAACAAGTTCATTTAGTAATCCTGTTGAGGCATTAAACTATTTTAATAAAAATTTTACTAACTGTATTTTGGTTATAGCAGATTATGGAATGCCTCAGATGTCTGGATTAGATTTAATAAAAAAGATAAGAGAAAAAGATCGAAACTATAAAATAAAAATAATAGTTATTAGTGCAACTGTTACAGATAATATTATAAACTACAAGGATAGATTCTTAGAACTTAAAGTTGATAAATTTTTAGGAAAACCTATACCTTTATCTAAATTAAAAAATGAAATTGAAATGCTAATTGAATAAATTATTTACTAGCTTACTACTTTTAGTATTGGATTTGTTTTGTTATTATAGCAAACTGCTGATAATAAAATTTCTTTGAAGATAGCTTTGTATATGTTCCACATAAAGGTACTATATTTTAAAAACTTTTTTCCTTTAATACTTTGCATGTTAATTAGTATAGCTAGCTATACAAAACCATAATATTATAAACATTTATGACTGTCGTAACAACAAATTATTTTTGTTATAAGGAAAACGAGATATTTATTATTTTTAGTAAAGGAGATCCTTTTCATTTATTAAAATTTAAGACCACCAAACTTTTCTTTCCACACTATTAAATAGTCTATAAAAAATGTTGCTCCTGCGCCTGCTAGTGAAAAGGCTATGATCGTAGAAAATTGACTCAATTCAATATCTCCATTATGAGCAAGTGAAACTATGTATTCATGACTGAATATGATTATAAATACAATAATAGCAGAAATTGATGCTACAGATATTGCCTTACTTGCCTTTTCTTTTCCAGTGAGTGTTTTAAATAACATCTTTTTAGAATCTACTCCATTCATTCGAGTGATATAACGTCTGAGACCTTCTTGTTCTTCTGTAGAAAAAACTATCGCTTTAAATTCAATACGGTAGTTATACTGCTTGTCAAGCAGATTTTCCTCCACAATCTTCCCATTTTCTTTTCTTTCTTTAATCCATATGCTTGATGGATTTTCAATATCTGTTATGCTGTGATGAAGTAATAATCCTTCAATTATGTAGTCTATTTCTACATCTTCAACTCTTATAATTACCTCTATCTCCCAATGCATGAATGAATATTAAGAAATTTTAAAATATAATAAAGTTAATACTAACTATAACTATAGTTAATTGAATTTATTTTAATGTTTTTATTATCATCAAGTTCCCAAATTTGATCTTTAACTTTTTTGATATCATCTTTAGATCCATGAACAATAACTAAAATCCCCCCATTTGCATCATCTTCTGTCTTTGATACACGAACAACATTCGGTATATTAGTAACATTTTTCATTATCAGGGCACGACTCTTTCCTCTACATTCTACCATTATTGTACCATGTAACTTATTCTCACCTGTACTGCTCATACTATTTGGTGAGCATTGTTTGTATATTTATATTTCTCATAGATTATTTAAAATTACAATACATTTTTAATCATTTACAGTATAGTTAGAATATGGTGTTATAACATATTTTTGTAGTTATCAGTAGAATATTTTATTATATGATAAAATTCAAGATTTTTTACTTACAAATATAAAACAAAAAGGAGAAACCACAAATTACTATAAATATGTTCCTAATGTCATAATACATTCTATCATACTGTCTAAAACGTAGAGAGGAGTCATATCCTGAATTTCATTTAGAATAATCTCTGCTATACCCTATTAACGCATTGTTTTGTTATTATTAGATTGAATACAAATATGAAAACTCTAAGATTAGTTATTATTCTTTTTATACCAATTGATAGAACCTCTTCTTAGAATTTAATAATTTTTTGTTTTTATATAAAGTATTTTATTAACTCAGTTGATGGTTTAATTAGAAATTCACCGTTTAATCAACTAGTTTTATAAATTGTAGAATATTGAATATTAGTTATGACTCAATTTTCCTTACAATTTTACAAATTGTATAAACCGGCGATGTAGTTGCAGGATTCGAGTCCCACTCCAGCGCTAGACTCCAGAAGTCATAAAGGTTTGTAAAAATTTTAGTATGAGAAATAGAGTAGATTGTTATAGAAATTTCAAGAAATTATGCCAAATGTTGTAACATTTATATATCCTTTTAATACTAAAATTCTTGCATTCAATATTTGAAGAGTAAAGGATCGTTATTACACGGTTGACTGTTCGAATATTAATGTCAAAACACAAGAAATAGTTCAGAACTAATATAATTTGTTATTACACAATTGCTTAGTTAGTGAAATCATTGCATTTGGTAAATAGTAGAAAGTCTACCATTTGCATCTAAACCTTGTGTTGGACAACTAGTTTTTGATAATATTATTTAACAAAATTAATTTGTAAGATAGTTAAATCAAATTAAGATTCAAAACTCATAGGATTCGATAGTAGTTCAAAATCTTTCATTATTGTATTTTAGCTGTAGTTGTATAAACTTTGTATGGCAAATTGTTCTCCAGATCAATATATTTCCATTCGTCAATTTCTTTTGTATGCATTTTCTGAAATTCTAATTTTAGTGAAGGATGTAGGAATTTATATACATTATTTCCAATAGATATTTTGTTTGGTTCTGTAAGAGAAGTCATCTTTGCTGCTACATTCATAGGATACCCTATCAGATCGATAGGTGAGCTTTTATCAAATTCATATTGTATAGCCAAATTTTCTCCTTCATCCATTCCTATTTTAACAGCTAATTTTGGGTAATTATCTTTATATTTTTGGAAAATTGGATTAATGCCATGTTCTATTACGTTAATCATTGAATTTGCACATCGGAATGCTGTATCACAAGATAGATATTTGTTAGAGCCACTTGGAAAGAATGCAATAACTGCATCTCCTACGTACTTTAATACATATCCATTATAACTTCCAATCATTGAAGATAATTCATATACAAAGGTTTTGATTATCTTTGCCATTCTTTCTACCGGTAAAGCCATACTCATCTTTGTTGAACCCACTAAATCAGCGTACATTACAACAAGAGTAAGTTTAGAATCAACATGGTTGAGAAGAAAGTCTTGTCCTCTCTTTATTGATGTAACGTATTGATAATGCTCGTATAAAATCTCTGCATTTAATTGTGAAATGTTATATTTCATTTTATTGTTTTTAATACAAAATAAAAAATTGATTATTGTTTGTATTTTACGATTATCTCATTTCTATTGCTATTTTTTTGTCTAATACCTTTCTCTTTATTTGGTTTCTTACTAGTAAAGCCGAAACCATTGCTGCTCCACCTAATGCTACACTTGCAATAGAAAATATTTGACCACCATCTATTACACCTAAACCAGTTACTCCAAAGGTCCCCCCTACTAATGCATGACTTATGTTTTTTATCAAATTCATATGATATTATATTATTTGGTAATATATAAACTAG
>DASUCH010000065.1:0-23034 GCA_035762785.1 Nitrososphaeraceae archaeon
ATGACTATGATAACTGATAGCAATAAAAAAATATGAATTTGATTTGATTGCAATTATCATTTTAAATTTTTGATTTCTATAAATAGAGTGAGGAACCTAACTCTAATTCTTATTTTTAAGTATCCTACTCTATATTGTCTATCTCATATCAATAACTTTTTATTTTCGTATTATTCTAGGTACCCTGTCCAATGAAATCTATTTATCATCAAAATTTATTAATAAAGATATTAAAGTAATAAATATTCTTGAACAGAAACAAATTTATATTTTTTTAAATAAAAAATTATAGTAGTATTTTCTATATTAATTACATCATGTTTTTTTTTACTACAATCTTTAATATAAATATTTTAAGTTAATTGTATATCTCTATCTTCCGAAATTATTACTTATCCTTTTAGCAGTTATTATTTTCTAATTTATTATAATGATATAATAGTACAGACCCAAATGTCCCAAATTAAATATACTTTATTGGGCAAGACTATATGATTAAAGACGATAACTTCAGTATTTATTCTTGTATTGGCCGTTTCGCTATTAATGATAGGGTTAATGTTAGAGATGGTTAATGCAGAGGAATCTCTACCTGCCCGATCTATTATGGGAGGTCAAGAACCCACCCTCTCTACATTGATAAACAATGCTTTATTGGGCAATTTTAATGCCAATCCTCAAGATTCAACAATATTTGCTGATGAGGTAGAGGAATATCAAGTTATACATTCATACCAAAATTCGCATTCTCATCTTTCTACATTGATAAACAATGCTTTATTGGGCAATTTTAATGCCAATCCTCAAGATTCAGTCTCCACAGATCATGTAAAAGAACAATTTATTACGATTAAAGAAGATGGGTTTAATGATAACATGATATTTGAAGAACCGAAGAAAAATTCGGAAGTGCAAGCCACCACTGTTCCTTTTATATTACCTGTGCCTTTTCCATAACTATTTCTCAAATCATGTTCTCCTAACAAGTTCAAAAAATATATTGATGCTCGTGTCAATATTATTGAGGTAGGCGAAGTTAGCTTAGCCTGGTTAGGGTACGAGCTTCCCAAGCTCGGGGTCGCGGGTTCAAATCCCGCACTTCGCATATGTTCTAACAATTTCCTATTTTAAAAAATGATTTTAATCTTATATTCCAATATATATCTAATATTTACCAGAAATGGAAAGACACTTTATGGTGAATTTTAATAAATAAAAGAACGTTGTTATTTTTTCTTATCTAAGGGAAGACTAAAGAAAAACTTTGCTCCAATTCCTGATTTATTGTTTCGTGCCCAAATTCTACCTCCATGAGCATCTATAATATTTTTTGAAATGTATAATCCCAAACCTGTTCCTTTATCAGATTTCGTAGCAAATTTACAAAATAAACGTGGAAAAATTTCAGGATGAATTCCACTTCCAGTATCTTCCACGCTAACAATAATACTGTTGTTTGTGTTTTCTATTTTGATCTTTATAAACCCCTCATCGGTAAATTTTAATGCATTACTTAATAAATTACTAACTACTTGATTGATTCTTTCTTTATCTCCAAATACTTTTATGTCAACAGGCTCATACAATATTTTTATATTTTTACTTCCTATATCCCCTGAAGAAACTTGATTTTGGATGTCTCTAATAGAATTAGACATAACATCATTAAGATTAAAATAGACTTTGTCTAGCTTTAATGAATTACTTTCAATCTTAGTAACATCCAGAATATCTGATGCTAATCTGTCTAACCTTTTAGCATTACGTATGATCAATTGAATCTGTTCTTCTTCTACTTTGACAGTTTTAGTTTGAGGATCAAGATCATCTTCAATTATTTCGACTTCTCCAAGGATAGGCATTATTGGGGTTCTTAATTCATGTGCAGCGATATTGATAAATTCTTTTTGCATTTTATCATGTACTTTTAATTGTTCATTTGCTTCTTCAAGTAGTTCGTTTGATTTCATTAGAGATATATTTGTATTTTTTAATTCACCTGTTCGTGTATTGACTTCTCTTTCTAATCTCTTATTCCATGATAAAATTAGATAGATAATTCCAAAAGTAACTGAACCAGTTATAACTACAATTAGAGTACTAAAATTATTTTGTTGTGCTATTAGGGAACCTACATTACTTGCCAATTGATGAGGAAAACTTACGTATAATGTCCATAGATATTTTCCATTTATTACAATGGGTTCATATGAGAGTGTTATAGTTGATGCATTATAGGTTAAATCTTCTGCTAAAGATTTTCCTTCTAAACCTTTTTTTATAATTTTATTATAACTTTCCCTAAGATCATGGGGTATTAAAGATTGGAATTCATTTGACATATAATTATTACCTATTAGTGACTGATTTCTTGCGTATATTATCACACCATCTCGATCCATCAATCCTACATTTCCAATAATTGAAGATGTCATTTCATTTTGAAGAAAGATACCTAGTGATTTTACACTTATTGCTGCTACAAGTACTCCATTAAATATTTGTTGGGCATTATAAGTATTGTTTTGGTATTTTAATATTTGTTGTTTAATCAAAGGGTAAGAAATGTATAAAAACGATGACGGGGTTCCTTTAGATGTTATTGAAGTACTATAATAAGGAGTCAGTGTTTTTTTGGGATTAAGGAAAAAAGGTTGATTTTGAGTGTCTAAAATTTCATTAGCTCTATCAGTTTGATATATTTTACTAGACGTTACTATTCTGCCATTCACATCTATCCAGTAATATGCATCTGTAATATTGAGGGTAGACGATTGTGCGGAGTAAAGTAGGTTTTGCACTTGATCAATATCACTTTCAAAAAGAAAGGGGGAGGATGTTAAAACTTTTAGGTTAGAGTTTATGGAGTCAAGACTATGAACAAGTATCCTAGATAAATCGTAGGCTTGAATTCTAGCATTGGATTTAATATCTTCTTCTGCTATTTTCTTTATTTCGTCTGCTGTAAAAGAAGCCGATTGATAAGATATGATAGATAGAGAACCAATTCCAATTATAATTATTATCAATAATAATGAAACATTATTTTTGAAAACTGAGAGATCTATCAACTATTGACAATATCATGTTTATTTAAGATGAATAAATTAAATAGGAATAATTCTTATAGTAAATTTCTCTATATTGTTCTTTATTCGGTAGATGATTATAATTGTTTGTTGCATTTATTTGTTATAAATTAAAAGGAAACAACAATCATTAAATATCTTAAAATTAAACTGTTGCATGTAATTTTTTATACTTTCTTTTTGTTGGATTACCACATATTTCGCATTCTTTGATAGGTGATGCATACTGCTTTTTACACGTTTTACAAAAATTCTTCCATTTTCGTAATGTTACTATACCAGCATTACCTAAAGAAACGGTCTTAATATTGAGGAAATTAGATACGTTTAGAACTGAATAATCATCAGATACTAAAGTTCTATTTAATTGATAAGCTAGAGATATAATAGAAATATCAGCGTGGGAAAGTTTTTTTATATCACCCAAAAGATTTGCACTATAAATTATTTTATCAACAGATTCTTTGGTTGGGTCTTGTATAACTAAGGTCCCTGATGAAACTAATAAATCTAAGGTTATAGAGGATGTTAATAAATGGTTAATCTCTTGTAGAATAGAGTTCGTTGTATAGAATTTACAGGAGAGAGAGTTATAGAAACCAGCATAAAAAGCACTAGAATCTAAAATGAAAATGTTAGAATCCAAGTTTTTCAAGTTGTCTAAACCCCCTCTTTGTTATTCTTATAAAACGAGCACTAATTGGAAACCGAATTATTTTTATTATACTATTTTCTTCGACCAAAAATTTATCTTGACCATCGATGATTAAATCCATCATATTGTTACTATAAATTTCAATCTCCTCTGGAGGAATTATTATAGATGGTAATTTATTAATTGAAGCTATTGGATTAATTATTAAGCAGTTTAATTCTTCATGTAATACAGGTCCTCCTAAAGAAATTGAATGACCGGTTGATCCAGTGGAAGTAGATATTATTATTCCATCCATGCGCTGACTAACGACACCATCTCTAAATTTTAGGGTTACAGTAGGTGTTCTAGTAAGATTAGTTCTAAAAAGTAAGATATCATTCAACGCAGGAGGAAAGAGTTTATTATTTAAAGAAGCTTGGATTCTAATTCTTTCATCATAATAATAGTTGCCATTTAAAATTGCATCTAGAGCATAATCAATTTGATCCAATTTTATTTCAGAAAGTATACCTCGAGTACCTCCCACATTAATACTAAAGACAGGAATATCACTTGGATGGAATCTAAAAGCTCGTAAAGTTGTACCGTCTCCTCCTAGGGCGATTATAAGATCAATTTCCTTTACTACGGAAGTAAGATTAGAATTATTATTTTTAAAATTTGATGTTTCAAATGGGGGGATACATGATACCTTAATACTTTTACTTGAAAGCATTTTTGCAATATAGTCAGATGCTTCATATGCTGTTTTATTTCGATTCTTTGTGATAATAGCAACTCCTTCAATTTTTCTAATCATAAATCGTATATTATAACAATATAATAGTCTTAAATGCATTTTTATTGTCCAGTTATTAAAATTATTCTATCCAACAAAAATATAGAAAATGATATGCCGTGCTCTAATAGATTGATGTTCAAAAAAAAATATTTAAATTGTCTTAGAAATAAAGCACCAACACCAGATTGTTATATATTGGGCCGATAGCTCAGCTTGGTGGAGCGTTCGACTGATAATCGAAAGGTCGAGGGTTCAACTCCCTTTCGGCCCATAATTTTATTTATATACCCATAATCATACTAATAAATCTGGATAATAAATCTTAAATATTATTTTTTATTTCAATAATCAAAGACTTTTAATTGAACTAATTTTTCATTTAATGTTTAAATTCTATATAATATTATAGTAATTGTAAGCTTTTTTTAATTATTTTATATTAAAGGATCTAATCTAATTGAGAAATTAGACTTTTCTATATTAACTACTTCAATGCCATATAGTCTTAGATATGGATATGTTAAATGGATACATATTACATCATTAAAATTCTTGATTGTAAGTTTATAATCAAATAACCGTGGAGATAATTCAGACCTAATTCCTGTTTGAAGTAGTAGAAAAGAAAGATCTAGCTTTTCTTTCAATGCATTAATCAATTTATACACATCTATATTTTTATATCTATCAAAATTTAAAATGCCAAATATCATCGAATTGGGTTTAATATTCTTTATTTGATTAGAAATAGGATTAATTAATAAATCAGTGGTTGAATTATCATTTAAATTCTCAATATTTGTAGCCAAATTTAAATCTATTAACTTAACGAATTTGTCGTAATCATTAGAGTCTACAGCATTCAATCGGATCAGATTTAAAAGAAACGGAATATCTCTGGCAATTTTAGTGTCCAATAATAGCATATGAGAATTACTAATACAATTAGTAATGAAATTAAACAAAAACAAAATAATATATCTCATTTCTAGGTTTGGATCATATTCTAATAGTACTATAGATTTCTTAGTAAATCCACCATTTAGATCTGTATTAAGTGAAAGATGACCAGAATCAATTTTAATAATTTTATTTTGGGTAAATAATTTGTTGGTTGGTGAATTAGGAATCTGATTCAAAATATCATCATATTGATAAATTGATTCATATGTTTTAAAAATTCCATTATTTAAGGTATATACAAATGAATTTTTCTTTATATCTATACCTCCTAACTTTGTTAAATTCATCTCTCTTACATTGATATGATTAAATTGATTTTTTTTAAGAGTTACAATTCCATCAACAAGATAATCCAACGTGGTTAATTCGTTTCCCTCATTTACTAAAATTAATCTACCACCTGCTCTTTCTAACCATGTTTGTAAAACACGTTCATTATTTAGTCTCGATTCACGATCCATGAATGAAGCTATCCCATCCCAACTATCTACTATTATGAGCGGAGATCTTACATCCATCAATTGATTTGTTATACGTTCGAAAAGAGATTCTGGTTCATCTAAACGCGCATCTTCAAAAAAAGGTTCTAAACTATTTATATGTTTAGAAGATTTATTATGATTATTCGCATATTTAATTTTGAGATATTTATTAATCCACTTAAAGTAATAAAATAATTTATTAGGCGATACTCTTGTAGAAATATAAAAGAAATTATTTTTTATATTTAATGCTTTAAGAATTGTCAAACATAGTGCAGTTTTTCCTGCTCCTGGTTCTCCTTTAATCAATAAGGAATAAGTTTCATTATTTAAAAATTGTAACAGATCATCAGGAATTTTAAAAGAAATATCATAATTTTTAGTCATTGCCCAACCTCACTTAAGATAATAAATATTCTGTTATAATAATAGTTCTCCATATCAAAATATAAAAAATATCCTTAAAATAATGAGGTATTAAATTAAGATAACCACGGGTTGATATTTTTTTGGAAACGTAATGCATCTATTAATCCTTCTGCATAACCTATACTAAGTATTCCTAATTCAAATTTATGCTGATTGAAAAATCTTTCGGCATCCCATAAATAATATTCAGCATTCTCTAATACAAGATCCATTTCTTTATCCTGTGCATTTAGTATAGAAGCAGAATTTTTTTCTCTTTCAAGATACGATTTCATATTTTTCAACGCATCTTTAGCTTTTGGTAAATATTTTTCTAACATTGTTACTGCAACATGTCTAAAGAATTGAGTATTATCCAATGGAGGATCTTTATTTGGATATAGAGATGTTATAGAATCAATTTCTGTAAAATGAAGATGACCTGTTACTATGATAGAATGAGGTCCTTTTCCAAAATCTATTTTTTTTATGGATTTAACTTTTCCTCCTAGGATATTCTGATCTTTAGTTCCTATTCTAGATGCTACTATAATAAATAACTCATCAGATATAATTTTATAACGGATATTTCCCTCGACTTCAAGAAGCATATCTATAGCTCTTGCTGGGTCGAGAAAGAAAAAGCTCTTTTCATTGTTATTATTGTATTCTGTTAGGATTAAAGTGTGATTTCCTACTCTTAGATTTTCGTAAATAGTATTGTAGACACTTATTGCAGACATAGGATCAGACATTATTGTTGTCGTCCTTCCAAATTTGTAGTTATGCAATCCAATTTCACCTATCAAAGATGAAATTCCAGAAACACCATGAATTATTTTTATTTCAATTAAGTTTTTTTTTGCTCTTACATAAAGTTCATTGAAGGTGGTTGCCATAAAAGGATCGCCATAAGTCAATATGGCTACATTATTATCTTTTGATCTCGAGATGATAGATTTTGCATCTTCGATAAACCAACGTGGAACTATTTGTATACTTTTATTATCATATTCTAGTAAATTTTTTACCTGCCTGATATCATCATCATCAATATAACCTGTAAATCTTTCTATATAGATAAATTGACATTTTTTTAAAGTCTCTCTTGCTAACAGACTTAACCCCGCGTAACCATTTATTCCAAGTCCAACAAAACATAACATATTATGTACTTAAATCGCTATTATTATCTCCAATATTATTTATTCTGGATATTATACATCCTTGACATATGAAATAGGGCTCTTTTGTAGACTTCAATTCCTGAAAGGTACTCTTCTATATTTACATGTTCATTAACACTATGAGAAGAATGTGGATCTCCAGGACCATACGTAACTACAGGAATTTTAAATGCATTTCCGATAATATTCATATCGCCAGTTCCTGTTTTTCTTAGTAATGCAGGTCTTTTTTTACAAATGTCAAGAATAGAAAGAACTAGAGACCTAACTAATGGAGAGGAAAAATCTGCTTCGAATGGTTCTGTGAAATCTTCAATTATAAAATTAGTTTTTATTCCATTTTCTTTTGATAGTTTTGAAATGAGAATTTTTATAGAATCAAAAACTTGTTGACAGGTGATCCCATTGGGAATTCTAATATCCATTGTTATTTTACACTTTTGAGGAGTGACATTGTGACTGGATCCACCCAAAATTTCTGTAAGACAACAACTAACAGAGTTACTTCTTTTTTCTTTCTCATAATTCTTACCTAAAGTATTTTTTATTTCAGTCCAAAAATTATAGGCTTCTTCAATAGAGTTTTTTGCTAACCAAGGAGCACTTGCATGTGCACTGTCTAAAGCATCGCATATTAATTTGAGGGCTAACCGTCCCTTATAGGAAATTGTAATATTTTCTATACCACTTGGTTCACCAAATATAGCATAATCTAAATCCAAATTATTCTTAACAAGATGCTTACTACCTGTTGCATTTCCTTCCTCATCAACTACACCAGCAAATATTATAGTACCATTTTGTTTAGGGAACTCAGAGGCAGCTAAAAGCATAGAGATTAAGGGAGCTTTAGCATCTGATGCACCTCTACCATACAGGAAACCATTTTCTATCCTTACAGGAACTTTATTTGGAACAGTATCCATATGACCACAAAGCAATATTCTTGGATACCCTCGTCCTTTGGTGGCAATAATATTTCCAACACTATCTATAAGAACTTGTTCAAAACCAAGTTCATTAATACACTTATCCTTTATTAGATTAGCTAATGGGCCTTCAGATCTAGATGGAGTATAAAGATTAAGTGACTTTTTTAAGAGTTCTATTGCATAATTAGATGAGACCAATGTATATCTAATTATTTTGATATTGTAAAGTATAATCTACGATCATATCTTGAATATTTATTTCAGTAATTTTTACTGTATTTTTGAACTCTGTTGTATTATTAACTTCATGTACTAATAGGCCGTCTTTTGAACTTTCCATTAAATCTACTCCTACAATCTTTCCACCAACAGCTTGAGAAGATTTAATACATATATCTTCCAGTTCATTAGTAACAGGACAGTTTTCAGCTCTACCTCCTAATGCCATATTGGTTTTCCATTCATCAGATTCAGAGTATCTATATATTGCAGCAGCAACGACATCACCTACTACTATAGCTCTTATATCACGAGGTGGTCTAGAAACAAATTCTTCTATATAATATACATGGTAAAGAGGAAACATATGCTCTCTATCTTCCAAGACAGCTTTTGCTGCATCTTTATCTCGTAATAATGCTATCAATCTACCCCAGCTTCCTATTGTAGGTTTAATAATAGCAGGATATCCAAAAGTTTCTAATCCTGAAAGGGCAGAATCGGGTGAAAAAGCAGTTATTACTTTGGGGGTTCGTATACCTTTCTTTTGTAGTAGCATATGAGTAAATAATTTGTTTCCACAAGTAACATTAGTGTTTAATGGATTAATTACATTTGCTCCTAATCCTTCTAACGCTGCAGTAGAATGGAGGTTCTTGAAATAACTAACACATCTTTGAATAATGGTTCGATTAGTATATTCAGAAGAGAGTGTATTTAAATTTAAAACAATATCTTTGCAATCAATTTTCTGTACTTCAATTCCTTTCTTTTTAGCAGCTTCATAGATAGCCTTTTCTTCCCATCTTATAGTATCATAAAGAAGTGTGAGAGAAGAAGATGTATTCTTTCCCCCAGTCACTGTCCCCAATCCTCGCCGACTACTTGTGCGGGTTTTGTAGTAAATCCACCTTCATTTTTTACTAATTCGTAGCTTGAACCACAATCTGGACAGGATACGATTTCACCTTCGATTGAATCTTCTGGTATTTTGATTTCGGCATCACATTCCTCACATTTTACCATATTTTATTCACTCCTTTTTTACATTAAATGTTTCTTCATTAAGTATCTTTCTTTCTAATTTCTCATCAAGATACAATTCTAATACATCGCCCATTCTAAGTTCTTTTAATCCCTTGGCAAGGTTTTCTGCTTCACGTATACTTGTATCTAGACCAAGGAGAGATAACAAATATGCTGCTCCATTTTTTCCTGCTAGTTCTCCAAACACAATCTTTCTTCTGTTTCCTACCATACGAGGTTCAATAATTTCATAGGCGGCAGGATTCCTCAAAATAGCTGCGAGATGAGTGCCAGCTTTATGTTTATAAGCACTGTCTCCTACTATAGGTTTAGATTCTGGAATCTCCAAACCTGTATACTGTGAGATAGTTTTCGATAAATCCTTTAACATATGTAATCTTAAATTGTTATCAGATCCATATATCAGGGTCAATGCAATGGAAGTTTCGGCAAGCGAAGGAATGCCTGTTCTTTCTCCAAAACCATCGATCGTAGTATGAATCTGATCTGCCCCAGCCCCACAACCTGATAATGCATTAGCTAATGCCAATCCAACATCATTATGACAATGTACATCTAGAGAGCTTTTTGAGGTATCTATTTTATCATACACCATTTTGACCAAATTATACATCCCATTTGGGCGCATTATACCCACGGTATCTGGAATGCTGATTCTCTCTACTCCTAATCTATTCATTTCATTACACATCTCTAAGAGAAAAGAAGGTTCTGTCCTACTAGCATCCTCCATGGTGAAGCGACATTTTAACCCATGTGATTTTATATATTCAATCACCTCAATGGCTCTACTTTTTGCCTCATCTCTAGAAATTTTTAGCTTTGCACTAAGATGAATATCAGATATTCCCATGTAGGTAGCTATCCAATTTGAATTAGTTTTGAGAGCGGTATCTACATCTGATTTGATTGCCCTAACATGAGCAACAATATCTGCTTTTAATCCTTGTTTGATAATTGTTTTTGTGGCTTCCAAGTGATCGGAGGAGACAACAGGACTAATTTCTATTTGATCTACCCCAAATGAATCCAACATCCATGCAATTTGTATTCTTTGTTTGATAGTAAACGAAACTCCTGGGTGTTGTTCTCCTTCTCTTAATGTAGAATCAAGAATTTTTATTTTTTTTTTTTCATTTACTACATTATTATATTGATGCGCATAATAGTTAGGATCATCTGATTTAAGTATCATTTTAACGGTATTAATACACCTTTCGTATGTGATATAAATGTTAACGCTAAAAAACTAAAGTAAACTTATGAATACTTACTATAATAATTTAATCGACGGTCAAATATTCTTCAAAGTTTTAAGAATTATCACAGTATTTGTATCTGAAACACCTTCAATTTTTCTAACTTCATCTATATAAGAATTGATTTCAGAAATTTCAGGAGCGCTTATAATTGCCGCAATATCATATTGTCCAGTTATTTCATAAACTACATCGACTCCCTCTAAATTTAATAATTTAGATGTTACTGTGGATGTGTCAGAGCTTGAGGCAACTGAAATAAGAGTTATTGCGCTAGTTTTTCCCCTACTATTAATTTCAATTGTGAATTTTTTAATAACATTATTATCAGTTAAATTTTTAATCCTTCGTCTTACTGCAGATTCGGATAAACCAATAGAATTAGCTATTTCTACAAATGGTTTTCTAGCATCATTTTGAAGAATCTTTATTATTTTTTCATCGAATGAATCAATACTATTTAACATCTCTTCTTTCCTCTTCTTTAGTTAATAATTTATCCATAATGCTTAAGGTTTTTGCTACCTTTACCTCATCAAGCACCAATGGTGGCAATAATCTAATTATATTTCTCCCTGAGTATAACATAAGAAGACCTTCTTTAATTCCATCAAATAATATATCTTTAATATCAAAACGCAATTCAAGAGCTAACATTAAACCTAAGCCTCGTACATCTCTCACAATTTTATGATTATCTTTAAGTTGTAATAGTCCACTTTTGAATGTATTTCCAACTTTCATAGCATTCTCAACGAGATTTTCTTCTACTATAGATTCTATAGTAGCTATACCTGCAGAACAAGAAAGTGGATTGCCTGCAAAAGTTGAAGAATGTTCTCCAACTTTCATAGCCTCTAAAATTTCAGGTTTACATAGAGTTAAACCCATTGGCAATCCTCCAGCGATCCCCTTAGCTAGACACATAATATCGGGAGTTGTTGACCAATGTTCACCTGCCCACATTCTTCCAGTTCGTCCTAATCCACTTTGTATTTCATCAAAAATTAATACTAAATTATTCTGATCACAAATCTTTCTTATTTGTTGTAGAACACCGTCTGATGGAACAATTATTCCGGTTTCACCTTGTATTGGTTCAATAATAACTGTCCCAATAGAGTTATCCAATGATTCTTCAATTTTTGATGGATTACTGTAGGGTACAAATTTTACTCCTTCTAACAATGGTTGAAATGATTTTCTATATTTTTCATTGTGCGTCACAGATAATGCACCAAAAGTTTTTCCGTGATAACCACCGCTCATAGCTATTATTCCACTTTTACCAGTGAATTTACGAGAAAACTTTAAAGCAGCTTCAGTAGACTCAGCACCGCTATTACTAAAGAAAACCCTAGATAGTTTCTTTGGCGAGATCTTAGATATTTTTTCTAGGAATTCTAATCGAACATTGTTATAGATAGACATATGACAAGTTATAAGTTTCTCAGATTGGTTTTTGATTGCATTTATTACACGGTCGTTACAATGACCAATTAATGCGACACCATAACCACCCATACAATCAATGTATTCGTTTCCAGAAACATCCCAAACGATAGCTCCTTTTCCTTTTGAAATATTGATTGGAAATCTCTGGTAAAGATTTCCCACATAATAGTCTTCACTCACCTTTTAATCACCGTACAATTAGTATGAAAAAGTGCAGACGAGACTGGATTTTCAACGTCACCTGGAGCTATGATTGCTTCCTTGACACCCATATCTAAAGATTCTATACATGCCATTACTTTTTTCTCCATTCCATGACCAATTTTTGGTAAAGATTCCTTTGCTTTATCATAGTTCATTGCTTTTACCAATTCATCATTTAGGATTAAACCATTAACATTCGTAATAAAAATTACTTTATCTGCTGAGATGCCCCCTGCAATATAGGCAGCAGCTCTATCTCCATCAACATTTAAAAATTCAGTTTCTTCGCTTATAGCTATTGGAGAAACAACCGGAACAAAATTTCCTTCTATTAACTTTCTAATTAATAGTGGATTGATCTTGTTTATTTTTCCTGTATAACCTCCATCAATTATCATTTTTCTACCTTTATCATTAACAACTAGAAGCTTTTTCTTTCTTAATGCTTCGATTGTAGATCCATCAATTCCCGAAATTCCTGCTGCACTTATACCGTTCCTTAAAAGTAATCTGACTATAGTTTTATTTATTTTTCCAGACATAACCATGGTATATATTTCTGCAGTTTCCTTGTCAGTATATCTACTTTTTACTCCTCCAGGAGAAACAATAAATTTTTGTTCTTTTCCCAATTTATTACCTATAATAGTCACATCCTTACCTCCCCCATGAACAAGAACAACCTTATCTTGTTTTAAGATATTTTTAAGGTCAGAAATAGTAGATGAATGTAATCCATCTACTATGCTACCACCAATTTTAATTACGATCATACCGGTGTTAATGGAGTTAATTTTAATCCATCCATTTCATCAAAACCAAACATGACATTCATATTTTGAATAGCTGAACCCGCTGCACCTTTCATGAGATTATCAGAAGCTGAAAGTGCAACAACTCTATTATTATCCTGATCAATATCAAAACCAATATCACAGAAATTGGAACCAATTAAGAATTTTGGATCTGGAAATTTATACAATCCCTTTTTGTCTTTGATAAATCTTATAAATGGTTCTTTTGTGTAAGATTTCCTATAGATTTTCCATAGATCTATTTCACCAATTGTTTTAATCAAAAAAGTATGATTAGTTGTCAGTATTCCCCTAACAAGGTTAACAGCATGGGGGCTCATACTAACTTTTATATCCTTTTTAGATAATGTGCCAAGTTCTTGAATTATTTCGCCTGTATGTCTATGTTTCGCTGGCTTATAAGGTCTGATTACACCATACCTCATCGCATGATGTGTACCTGCATTTGCTTGAGCACCTGCACCAGAAGAACCAATTTTACTATCTACCACTATATGATCTGTATCGATAAGATCATTATCAATAAGCGGTTTTAGTGCTAGTAAGGAAGTTACTGCCATACATCCAGGACATGATACTAATTTGGCTTTTTTAATCACTTCACGATGAAATTCAGGAACTCCGTAGACCGATTTTGATAATAACTCGGGAAAAGGATGCTCCCATCCATACCATTTTATATAATCTGTAGGGTTGTGCAAACGGAAATCTGCGGAAAGATCTACTATTTTTACATCTCGTTCATATAATTCTTTAACAATTTTATTAGCATTTCCATGTGGAACAGAAACAAACACTAAATCAGATGAATCAGCAATTTTGTCAAGATCCATCGAGGAAAAGGTAAGATCTATGAATCCTTTTAAACTTGGATGAAGCCTATGGACATATTCTCCAACATGTTGTCTCGATGTAACCACATTAACCGTTACTTTTGGATGAGTTACCAATAATCTAAGTAATTCGCCGCCTACGTATCCCGACGCACCTATAACTCCTACTTTCATTGTTATGAACTATAGATCTGAGTATTACCGCATCTTATGAATTTTTTTATCATTTAAAGTAAAGATAAGTATTATGGAGTATTATTTTCTAAACACTTTTAAGACATACTCAATTACAGAATTTGCTATATCGATCTGAGATACTTGCGCTGCTCCTCTAAATTCAACATTACTATTAATTTCATGTATAACCAATCCTTTATTTTCATCTTCCATAACATCTACTCCTAGAATACCTCCTCCGACTGCATTGGCTGCCTTAATTACAATATCTTCTAAATCTTTTGTAATTGGTGCAAGTCCTGTATGACCCCCTCTAGCAACGTTAGTTCTCCACTCATTTATAGCAGAATATCGGTATACTGCTGTAATAATTTCATCTCCAGCAACAATACACCTAATATCTCTAGGTGGTCTATTTACCATTTCTTGGACGTAATAGATCCTAGAAAGTGCTGAATCATTTTCTTCTCTCATTTCCATGATAATATTTACCATTTCTTCATTTCGAATCGGAAATACTCCTCGCCCCCAGGAACCGACAAGTGGTTTTAAAACTAAAGGAAATCCAAGCTTATTTGTCAATTCTTTAAAAGATTCAGCGCTAAAAGTAAAATATGTTTTTGGAGATGGAATTTCAGATTTCGCCAAAATAAGAGATGTCCTTAATTTATTGCCACAGATCTCATTTACATCATATCTGTTTATTACGTCACGCCTCAAAAATTCAAGACAATATGTTATATATAGACCTCGATAATGACTTAAACATCGTTGAAGAAAAATATCACCGTTGATTTTATTATTTTGATTTATATCTGTACTAAAAGAAATAGGTTTAGCATCTATTAAGTGAGTAGTGATTCCTCTATTGGTAGCCTTATCGTATAGTTCTTTTTCCTCGAATCGTAGTTTATCATAAATTATAGAAAGTTCCATAGTTTCTCAAACTTATTCTCCCCAATCTTCTCCTACGGACTCTGCAGGTTTTACGTCTACTTTACCTTCAGAATTAGAAGTTATTTCGAATTCAGCCCCACAGTCTGGACAGGAAACAATCTCTCCCACGACTACATCTTCTAGAATATTTAATTCTCCTCCACAGTCTTTGCATTCAATCTTCATTCTTTTGTTCATTTCCTTTATTCTCTTTTTTATTTAAATTAATTGCTATAGAATTTGCTGTAATAGATTGCAATCCCCATAATTCAACAAAACCTTTTGCTAGTTGCTGATCAAAAATAGATTCAGAACTATAAGTTGCCAAGTCATTCTTATATAAAGAAAATTTAGATTCTCTTCCTACAATACGCATGGAACTATTTTGCATCCGCATTTTTACTTTTCCTGTAACTCTGTTTTGTGTTGCATCTATAAACTTATCCAAATCATTAAGCAAAGGATCCTCCCAAAGACCAGAATAAGTCATCCAACTCCATTGCTGGTCTACAATATGTTTGAACCGCAATTCGTGAGAGGTTAATACCATTTTCTCCAGATCTTTATGAGCTTGAATTAGAACAATTGCTGCAGGACATTCATAAACTTCTCTAGACTTTATACCGATAATTCTATCTTCTATGTGATCAACAATTCCTACACCGCATGATCCTGCTTTAAAATTAATATAATTTATCAGATCGATAAGACTCATCCTTTTGCCATCGACTGTTATAGGTAGGCCTTTTTCATATTCTATTTCCAAATATTCAATATCTGAGTTATTAAATTTAATAAATTTGAAACAATTTTCTGGTGGTTCTACAAAAGGATTTTCGAGATCTCCACCTTCTATTGACCTTCCCCAGATATTCATATCAATACTATATTTCTTGACTTCAGTAGATATAGGAATATTATGTTCTTTTGCAAATTGAATTTCAATATCTCTTGTTAGATTCATGTCTCTAATTGGTGCAATAATTCTTAAATTTGGATTAAGTGATTTTATAGTAATATCGAATCTGACTTGATCATTTCCTTTCCCTGTACAACCATGAGCTATTGTTTTGGCATTTTCGTTTTTTGATATCTCAACTACTTTCTTTGCGATAAGAGGGCGTGCTAACGCAGTCCCCAAAGGATACTGGTCTTCATACAAGCCGTTGGCTTTTATACAATGAGTGATATATTCATTTACGAATTCTTCTTTAGCATCTACATAGTAATGCTTAATAGCTCCTATTTCTTGTGCTCTATTTTCAATTTCTTTGAAATCATCATTTTGACCACAATCTACTGTTACAGTAATAACATCAAGATTATGTAACAGTTGCAAATATTTTATACATACCGATGTATCCAATCCTCCAGAGTATGCTAAAATACATTTTTCTTTAACCATTGTTAGCGGATGCGAATATAGATATTATATTTATATTTTTGTATTACATTCTTTAATAAATTTATCTTAATTTAATTTTTCAACTCAAAAATTAGAACAAAAAATGATAAATGCTATTTTATTAATTATATATTTGAAACTTTGTATAGACGATACACAATCGATGAAATAAAAAATAAAGTCATTGAAACATTGGGTAACCATGAAGAAGGGATGTCTAGTATGGAATTGGCTGATGCCATTCATGTTAATAGAATGACAATAACAAAATATCTTAACGTTTTATCAGCAATCGGTTTAATAAAAAAGAAGAAAATTGGTTCAATTAATGTATGGTCAAGAGAATCCGGTGTAGATGATATAGAATTTCCTTTGGATTACATTCACGTACAACAGAAATTTTTGACTGCATTGCTTAGATATAATAAAAGGGAATCAAGTAAAATATTACTCAATATTATATATTCAGAAAGTGAAGTTTTAAAAGTTTTAAAAGAAATAATCATCCCTTCAGTAAATACTATCAATGAAATTTATAATAGAGGTAGATTAGGTAAAACCGAGCTTATTTATTTGAATAACTTATTATTTGACCTTTTAAGTGTAATTGAAATACATTATAAAAATATTGAGTACAATAAAAATATTCATAATATTTTTATTGCTGGCAATGAAGATCAGATATTATATTCGAAGATACTATCATTAGTATCAGAAGTTTCAAATTGTGATACTATATATCTTGGAAATATAGGACAACATATAGATCCTTTTTTTGATATTGATTTACAAAGACATATAACTAAATTTTGGTCCCATAAGAAAGGAACAAAAATTATTTTTTTATGTTGTTCAGATGAAAGTTCTCTGAAATTTTTAATGAGTACTGCTGATTATATAAAACGAAAAATGACCGAGCTTATAAAAATAGTCTTATTTGTAAATCCAGAAATATTAAATTTGACAAAGGATTTCAAATTTGATTTCATTGCCTCAGATCTTACCTCATTAATTATATGGTTAGAAGAATTGATCAAACAAATTAGGATTAAATTTTAATGTACTTTTTCCAAATAATCCTTACTAACTAAATTATATCACATCTTATATTTGTTACAAAGTTTTTGTAAAAAATATAATCCTTGAGTGATTTCATCTTTATAATTTATATCTAGTATAGGTTCCAAACCAATGTAATGATTATATTGTATCATCTTTAATGTTTTTACTATAGAATTAAAATTAATATGACCTAATCCCGGCATTTTTCTGTTGTTATCTGCAAAATGAATATGTTTTAAAAAATTTTTTGACTTTGTGATACTATCACAAAAATCCATTTCTTCAATATTCATATGGTAAGTATCCAGTAGAATGGAAAAATATTCATCATTAATAGCGGTTGTAAGATATATTGCATCTGCTACATTACAACATAAGGGTGTAGAATACCTATTTAATGGTTCGAGCAAAAGGTATATTCCAAAATCCTTTGAAAAACTAGTAAGCTCTGATAATATACTAACTGATTTTTTGAGTAATTTCTTTTTTTCTTTATTAGGAATCATTTCATGATTTGAATCTATTTTTAGATCATAATTTGATAATAAACAGACATTAAAAAATGACCCTCCAAAAAAATTACACATTTTTACACATTCTTTTATATAATTTTTTGAATACGATAGAATCTGGTGATCCGATGTAAGCAGAATAGGCTTCTTCTTTCCTTTTGAGATTGTCCATTTACCAGTTACACCAAGAACAGAAATGCTAAAAGTATTGAGAAGTTCTAAATTTTTCCGTGAATAAAAATTTGAAGGAACACCAGAAAGTTCAATATTATTTATACCTAATTCTACTAAAGTTTTAATTGTATTTTCTAATGATTCTATTTTTGTGAATGAATCAATAGTTATTGAAAAGTTTACCAATTAAATCACTGTATAAGTATAATTATAGTATATTCATAAGATGTTTTCCTATTTGAACGACGTCTAATGAATTCGATGCGTCTTTGGGCAGATTCGATCGAATATTTGATACATAAACCGAATAGCCTTCTTGTGTCATAATATTAACTGGTCTTCCATGTGATCCTTTTAGTAAACCTGTATCAAAAGGAATGGACCTTTTTTTAGGATCTATAAAAAGTTCCAACGGATCATACCCAGGTTTTCGATGGATATCTACCTTCCTAGTAAAAGAAGGCGCCATATTTTCATCATACCACCAGTAATAACTAAACCATTTATCACGATTAGCGACAATGATAATATCACCTGCTCGTTCATGATCAATATTAAAAAATTTCTTTTCTGCTTCGGTCATTATAATATCGATATCTGAAATATTTTTTAAAATATCTACAATTCTTTCTTTATCATCTCGAGAAGATTTTAGGTAAATATTTGCTATTTGATGATCTACTACAGCAAATGCTTTACTATATTCGAAATCGACATATTCTTTGTCTCCAATTTTTCTGACATTTAAAAGACCATTATTTCTAAAAATAATATTTATGGGAATTGCACCATTAACATCATTAAAAGAATATTCTGAAAATATAATAAATTGTGTATTTTCATAAATTTGACTCTTTTTTGTTGAATCTATTATTTTTTCTACAATATTGTCTGCCAAAACTAGATCTTCAGAAACTTGATTACTCTCTTTTCCAAAACGCTGAGCAGAATAATCAATATGTGGTATATATGTAAACATAAAATTTGGTTTGTTTTTTTCTATGGTATATTGAGCTGCTTTTGTAATCCATTCACTTGATAAGCTAGAAGCTAATGGTCCCCAATATGAAGAAAGATCAAATTCCCCAATTTGTTCGACTAGTTTTTCATAATAACCTACCGGTTTAGAATAACACCACATTTTCATTTCATTTTCTAAATGAATAGGCTTTGGAGTTATAATGATATCCGAATTTGCATATAAAGAATTTTGCCAAAAGAGAACAGCTGTTTTATAATTGATATTCTTATTTTTTATAAAATCCCAAATACGTGGTACTTTTACTAAACTACTATATTGTTCCCAAAATAATACATTATAAGTATCCCGATCCATAAATCCATTAGAAATTATACCATGTCTATTGGGATATTCTCCAGACAAAATGCTTGTTTGTACTGTAGATGTGACTGCTGGGAAAACAGGTTTTAATTTAGATGATTCACCTTTTTCAGCTAATGCGGAAATAGTTGGAAGAAACCGAGAATTAAGATGTTTTTCTTCTAAACCAACAATATCAATAACAATAACATGTTTAATCATAAACAGATTTAACCAATGAGTAATTTAAATAATATGTTAATCCTTGTTCAAAAGCGGAAGCTTTTAGTGTCTTTAAAATGATCTAAAACTTATTCAACTCATATAGACTTTCCTTGATAAAAAAATGATAGGAGTTATTAATATTAAAGCTAAAATAAGGCTATAATAAACGCCTAAAGCATCAGTTATGAATATGCTATCTAGAATAACTATCATAGTTATTAACCGAGATACAGATTTTTGAGTAGTTGCAATTTTTTTAAACAAATTTATGTGAGAATAAATTATAAAACAAGCAAATATTATTAATGGAATTAAGGAGTCATAACTAAATGTGCCCATAATTATAAAGATACTAATATAAAATATGAGAACATATATAATTATGAATGGAAAATTATTCAAAAGAGAGCGGAAAAAGTCCTTTGTTTCATTTTGACTCAAAATAGTAATGGCACTTACGTATAAAAATTCTGAGAATAATGGAATAAAAAAACGAGTATCAATTATATCTCCTATGAGGAACATAGATTGACTAGCTCCTAAAAGCACATTTAAGCTTCTTATAATACCCATGTTAATAGGTCCAAAGATTGTATTTTTTAAAAATCTGTTATATGAGAAAATTAAAGTAACCATAGTTGAGGTAATTATAAATGTATACCATCCTATAATAAACGAAAAAATTAGAGAGTATAAAAAAGATATGAATGTTATAATTAAAGCATTTTTTTTTGCTATTTGGTTAGATGGTAAAGGACGCCAAGGTCTTTCCTTCTTATCTATTTTTATATCAAAATAATCATTTAATATCATACCGCCAATATATAAAAAAATCGATATTGAAATTAACTTAAAAATTTCAAAATAATCAAAATGTTCTAAACTAGTGAAGAATATATAACCCAAGAGAATGTTGGAAATAGTAGTAAAAATATTTGGAATACGTACTAATTTAAAATAATTTAATATAGTTGATGACATACACTTAATAATTCCCATTAATTGTAACAATGAGATAAAACGTCATCATAGTATCAAATCCTTATACTTTAACAATAAAACCTTATTTATTAGATAAATCTTTTGATCTTCTCTTGGTCCGCAATGGATATTTACAGCAGGGACATCTATTTCCTTCATATTTTATATAGATAGCACATTCTGTACATCGTTTAAAGTTTTGAGCATATAAAGAGTATTTTCCTCCTTTTTTGCTACCATATCTACTACAATATCCCTTACAGCTCAAATTTAATAAATGTAATGGGAATTTAATTAATTATGTTGATGTTTACGTTGCAATCGTTTGTAGTACATTTTCATTTTAATTTATTATTTACACTTTTAACTTGGTAATCATAATGTTGCTAATTTAAAAGATTGATAAGGTTCGATTATTTCTTAATGGTGTTATTTCTTATCTTCCATTTTCTATCATGGTGATCAATATGGTCTAGATTAAAGTAAAAAATATGTTCTGTGAAAAAATGATTACCAAAAGAGAATTCTGTCACAATGCATGACAAGATGGTGCCATATTTTTGTAAATAGTAATTGGATAAAAATATAGAATTTCGTATGAAATTACTTTGAGGATGAAGTCTATATAAGAATATAAAAGTTTCAAATTATCATGAGTAAAATCTTTAGATTCTGAGTTTATCTACACTTCAACATATTTAAGCATGTAAATATTAAATTAAACTATGAAAATTCATGCATATGCTGCCCATCAAAGAGCTGGAAAACTTGAACCATTTGAATATGAGATTGGTCCTCTAAAACCTGACGAAGTAGAAGTTAATGTTGAATATTGTAGTATATGTCACAGTGACTTGCATATGCTTGATAATGAATGGGGTTTAACACAATATCCCTTTGTTCCTGGACACGAAATTATTGGAAGAGTGTCTGCAATCGGTAATATGGTAGAACATTTACAAATTGGGCAATATGTAGGTGTAGGCTGGCGTGCTCGCTCATGCTTAATTTGTGACCAATGTACAAGTGGACATCATAACCGCTGTTTGAAAGGAGAGGATGTAATTGTTGGTCGATACGGTGGTTTTGCTAATAAAGTACGATGTCAAGCTGTATGGGCTTTTCCGTTACCTGCAAAGATAGACATTAAAACTGCAGGTCCATTATTTTGTGGAGGAATAACAGTTTTTAATCCAATTGTTCAAAATAATATAAAACCGCCAAATCGTGTAGCGGTAGTTGGGATCGGGGGGTTGGGACACTTGGCGATAAAATTTCTCAAGGCGTGGGGTTGTGAGGTGACAGCTTTTTCGTCTAATCCTGGGAAAGAGAATGAAGTAAGACAGTTTGGAGCTCATTATTTCCTGAATTCAAAGGATCCTGATTCGTTAAAATCTTCTGTAAATAGATTTGATATGGTATTAGCTACTACAAATGTTGAACTTGATTGGAATTCATACCTTAATACACTTCGACCTGGTGGTAAATTACACATTGTAGGAGCAGTACCATCAGTGAAAGTAGATGTATTTCCATTAATTTCTGGTGAAAAATCGATTGGTGGCTCACCAATTGGTAGTCCAGCAACAATTACTACCATGCTAGATTTTTGCAATCGTCATGGCATTACACCTATTACAGAAGAATTCCCACTTTCGCAAGTTAATGAAGCTTTAACCCATTTAAAGGTAGGTAAGGCACGTTATCGTATTGTATTGAGAAATGATTTAAAATAAATTCGATGGAGGAGGTGGGATTCGAACCCACGAACCCCTAAGGGACGGGATTTATCATTAATATTTACTGAAATCTTGAGTCCTGCGCGTTTGACCAGGCTTCGCGACCCCTCCACTCAAGCTAATAATATATACTGAGTTATTAGATTTTTCATATCTAATTATATATATAT